>JBJMGL010000170.1:0-5604 GCA_045807985.1 Bryobacteraceae bacterium | reverse complement strand
GCGAACCGGCAAACGATTGTTTATCCGGCCAGCTTATTTTCAGGCTGGCGCCGGACCATGGTTTACGGCAAACACCCGTCAGTTCCCGATTTGTTTCGATTATCCGTGGTCTGAAACAGACGTTGTCAGGATTGAGCTTCCAGAGGGGTACCAGCTTGATCATCCAGACGCGCCACGTTCACTGTCCTTTGAGCCGGCCGGCAGCTACGCGGTTAGGATTCTTATGCCGAAGCCAAACATTGTTGAATATCATCGGCAGTTCGTGTTCGGGACGGATAAGCCGCTGATGTTCGATAAAAAGGCCTATCCGGCAATCAAGCAGATTTTTGATCATATTCACGAGGCAGATAGCCACATGCTGACGTTGAAGGCCGATGCGCAGCCTGCGGCGCTTCCCGCGCTGCAGTAGGGAACTGGCACATGCGAAACTATTTAACCGTTTGTGCTCTTCTCCTTTCGGCTTCCGGCTGTTTTGCTGCGGCCTCGAAAGACGTACCTTCGTGGGTGCAGGAAGTGAGTTCCACGAGCTTGCCTCCCTACAGCGGCAAAGTACCGGCTGCTGTATTGATCGAAGAGCAGCGGGTTACCATGGACAGCCTAGGGTTAATGACTACAAAAGAGCGGAAGGCAATCAAAATCCTCACGCATGAAGGGAAGCGGAATGCCGAGGCGACAGTTGCTTACTTCCGAGGCGGCCGCCGGGTGAAATCCTTGCACGCTTGGCTGGTTGCGCCCAATGGCTTCGTCAAGACATATGAAAAAAGCAGCATCGCCGACATGGGGGCATTCGAACAGATGGAGTTGTATAACGACATCCGCTTCGAGCAAATCAAAGCAGAAAATCCTGAAGTGGGCGCAGTCTTTGCTTATGAGTCGGAAGTAGAGGAGAAGGCGTTGTTCGCGCAGGATGAGTACGTCTTCCAAACAAACCTGCCAGTTGTCGAATCACGCTACGTTTTAACGGTCCCACAAGGCTGGAGTGTCAAGGGAATGGTGTTTAACCATGCTCCGCTTGAGCCGGTCGTGGACGGTACGATTTATACATGGAAGCTTTCCAACTTGCCCTCTCATGAACGGGAGGCGCATAGTCCCTCCCCGTTTGGGTTGGTTCCACGGCTAGCGGTCGATTTGCTGCCGCCTGCGAACGCACCGGGGCTGATGAGTACATGCTTTCGGTCATGGGTCGATGTCTCGCGCTGGTATACCAATCTGAGCGTTGGACAAGATGAAGTAACGCCTGAGCTGGCCGCAAAATCGCATGAGCTGATCGCCGGTGCGAAAACAGAGTACGACCGTATTCAGGCGATTGGCCGATATGTGCAGAAGATCAAGTACGTAGCGATTGAAATGGACCAAGCGCATGGCGGCGCTTATAAACCTCATGCGGCGAACATGGTGTTCCGCAAACAATATGACGACTGTAAAGACAAAGCTAATCTAATGCGCTCGCTTTTGAAAGCAGTGGGGATTGAATCCTACCCTATCCTGATTTATTCCGGTGACCGGACCTTTGTGCGGCGAGAATGGCCGTTGCCAAGCCAGTTTAATCACATGATCATTGCTATCCGGGTTTCGGATGGAACAACGGTTCCCACCGTGGCACAGGTGCCATCCTTAGGTCGCGTTTTGATCTTTGATCCTACCAGCGAAACGACACCTCCGGGAGATCTGCCTTGGTACGAGCAAGGTAGCTCTGCGGCTCTCATGGCCGGGGACAAGGGCACTATTTTGAAGATGCCGTTGACGAATCCCGAGGCAAATAGCACGGATCTTACAATTACCGCTGAATTGACGAGTGACGGTGCTTTAAAAGCTTTGTGTGATTTTGTCGAGAACGGTCAATCCGCCGATAAAGGACGTGCCCAGAAGCTCTATCACAGTCCAGATGAATACCGGCGATCTATCCAAGAGTTTTTCTTACAGCGCATTAAGGGTGTTACGATCTCCAAGCTAGATTCCGACGACCGGTTCAATGAGAATCGCTTTCGGCTAAGCGTTGAACTCAGCTCTCCCTTTTACGGCCAATTGATGCAAGGGCGCTTGCTAGTGTTCAATCCTTCGGTTATTGAACCAGCTCATCCTGTGTTTCCGATTAATGCGACGCGAACGGAACCGATTATTCTACGGGCTGAAAGTTACCGGAAACATGTTCATATCAAGCTGCCGGATGGGTTTACTATTGACGAAATGCCTGTGTCAGTTAAGCAGCAGTCAGCTTGGGGGGCAGTTTTTGCTTACGTTTGAGCAAAAACCAGGGGAACTGGTGATCGAGGAAGATTTAAAGACAGAAGCCGTTACCTTACCGCCGGACCAGTACCGCGAAGTAAAAATGTTCTTCGATCAATTTAGTGGAGCGGACCACCAGCAAGCTGTTCTTGTGAAAAATTAGAGTGTTCAGCCCCGGCTGGAGTAATGCACCTTACTTCGGACTGGCTATTGGCATCACTTGCGCTGGATTACCTTGGCAGGCTCGGTACTCAGAGCTGAAGTCAACTGTACCGCGGTTGCTGATGCACGCACAGCAGTTGCGTTCATTAACCAAAAGGTTAATGGATTAGCCTTTTAGGATGTGATCGGTATCAGAATGCGAACACCATTCCCTTTTGAGGACGGCCCGCGAGAGCGATTTGACCTTGATAATGCCCATAAGCGGAGCAGGTGTGCTCGTTTCTATTCAGGCATAAATCACAGTCCAGCATGTGTTCCAGGAGTTCATCACAAAGTGCATCGGCGGAACGAGTGACGGTGGACGATGCCTTTAAAGGGGAGCAAGTAGTGGTACTTTGCGTGAGATAGGAAAGTGCTGGGCTAGTGGCGGCCATAAATTGTATATCCGCCAAATTACAGTGCAATTCAGGGTCCAAGGTTTGCGAAAATTCCCAAAATTGTAAGATCATTGGAATCAATGAATTCGAAATAAAGGTCGATTTGCCAGTACTATTGCGGCTCAGTTAAATCTGCGTGTTAGTAGTTTTTACTATGTAGTTGATTCTTAAAGGCTTATCCTACCCCTAAACTTTAGTAAGGGATATGCGAAGACTATGGACTTTGAAATTGATCATATTGGAATTGCTGTTCGTAGTTTGGAAGAGGCCCTACGCTTTTATCAAAAGGCGCTTGGCTTCTCAATAACAGGTGAGGAGACAATAGAGGCGGAGCGAGTCTGCATAGCGATGCTGCCGGTTGGGAACGCCGTATCCGCTTCAAGGATTGAGTTGCTCCAAGCAACAGACAGCGAATCGGTGATTGCCCGGTTTATCGACAAGCGCGGGCCGGGTTTGCACCACATTGCCCTGCGCGTGGATGACCTGGCTGCGGTTGCCGGACGTTTAAAGGATCAGGGTTGCCGGTTATTGAACGAACCGCGTAGGGGAGCAGGGGGGCATATCTATGTATTTGTTCATCCCGGTTCAACGGGCGGGATTCTATTGGAGCTGATTCAGAAATAAGCGCGGGAGAAGGAACAAGGTTTGGAACGTAGAGCAAAAGTTGGAATTATTGGCGGCAGCGGTTTGTATGCAATGCCCGGTTTTGAAGCGCATGAGGAGGTGAGGCTTACTACTCCTTTCGGAGACCCTTCGGATGCGTACATTGTGGGGCTGTTGGAGGGTGTTGAAGTCGCTTTTCTGGCAAGGCATGGGCGGGGGCATCGGTTTTCGCCTTCGGAGCTGAATTTTCGCGCCAATATCTACGGCCTGAAGAGTCTTGGGGTCGAACAGATTCTGTCCTTGAGCGCGGTGGGATCATTGAAAGAAGAGCACAAGCCGCTGGATTTTGTGATTCCCGATCAGTTTTTTGATCGTACTCGCGGACGGATCTCGACCTTTTTCGGCGATGGCGTAGTCGCGCATGTCAGCTTTGCTGATCCGGTGTGCTCTCAGTTGGCGGAGATAGCTCATCAATCGGCCCAGGAGATCGGTATCACGAGCAAGATGGGCGGCACATACTTGTGCATGGAAGGTCCGGCTTTTTCGACGCGCGCTGAATCGAATCTCTACCGCAGTTGGGGCATGGATGTGATCGGCATGACGAACTTGCAGGAAGCGAAGCTGGCTCGGGAGGCGGAACTCTGTTATGTCACGATGGCGATGGTGACGGACTACGATTGCTGGCACGAGGAGCATGACGCGGTCACGGTGGACCAGATCATCGATGTCCTGAGGAGGAATGCGGCAAATGCCTGTCAATTAGTACGGCATGTGGTTGGCCGGCTTCCGAAAGAGAGAGCGTGCAAATGCGCTTCCGCTCTAAGGCATGCGATCATCACGGATCGCGCGGTGATTCCGCCGACAGCTAAGGACAGATTGGGGCTCTTGATTGGCAAGTATATCGGCGGTTGAATTAGCGCGGCAAATTATTGACGATTGCCTGAAGGACGGAACCTGGTCCAATCGCGCGCTGGACGCCTTGGTGGAGCGGGCATTGGATGAGACGGATGAGTTCGTGGCGGCAGCCGCTACGCGGGCCTTGTTCTCGGTTGTGATCGAGCGACTCGCGGATCTGTTCGAGCCCTCACTGTGCGAGATTTATGTCCGTCTGTTCACCCGTGTGATCGCCCGGGCTATCCCGGACTACAATGCTGAAGATTTACTGGTGCGCTATCGAAGAGTAAGCCAGACTCGCCGTTTTCAGGGCGGTGATATTACGCGCGTGTTCGTCCTTTCCCGTGTGACGTTGGGCGCGGACGTCGCTGTTACGAGCGTTGCTTTGGCTGCCATGAGGGAGAGATTTCCCGAGGCGGAAATTTGCCTGGTGGGACCTGCGAAAAATGCTGAGTTGTTTGCTGGTGATTCAAGGATCTTATCGATTCCAGTGGGCTACAACAGAAGCGGTCTTTTAAGAGACCGGCTCCTGGCGGTCATCGAACTTCATAGCGTTGTGGATGAGCCGGGCACGATTGTCATCGATCCTGATTCTCGATTGACTCAGCTGGGGCTTATTCCGGTTTGTGACGATGCGAGGTACTATTTTTTCGAGAGCCGCGCATTTGGCGGGACCTCGACTTTATCATTGTCGGAATTGATTTCGGCTTGGCTGAGTGAGTCGTTTTTCATAGATGGTTCTAAACCTTATGTTGCTCCTGTTTTGGAGCCGAAAGTGGCAGATATTTCCGTGAGCTGGGGCGTAGGTGAAAACTCCGAAAAGCGCGTGAGCGATGAGTTTGAGTTCGGCGTCCTTTCTTTTCTGCTTCAGCGAGGGCGAAAAGTGATCGTTGACCGCGGAGCAGGCGGGGAAGAGGCGGCCCGTATTGATAATTTGAACCGACGGCTGAACTCACCGCTTTTGCAGGTATATGACGGAAGCTATGCTGGATTTGCCAGCCACATCGTGCAGAGTGACCTTTATGTCGGTTATGATTCAGTTGGTCAACATGTGGCGGCAGCAGCGGGCGTTCCGTTGGTGTCCGCCTTTGCGGGCTACCCGTGCGAACGGATGCTCTCGCGCTGGCGGCCGGTTGGCCCTCATGCACATGTGATTGCTATTAACGACACAAACCGTTCAGAGGCGCTCGCTCTGACGTGCGCTGCTATTGCGGAGGCGGCGGGGGAGCAGTCGGCAAAGCCCAAGGATTAGCGTTCGAGGCGGAAGCCGGTTTACTGCTTT
>JBJMGL010000169.1:0-27220 GCA_045807985.1 Bryobacteraceae bacterium | reverse complement strand
GGTGCAAAAGCAAAAGAGTCTTGGTTACACTCTGTCATGGAAGGGACCGCCTCCTCTGCGGCACTAACCAGTTCTATGCAAACCCGTTATGCCACAAGGCAGCGGTCCTTTCCAACACCCCTCGTGAGAAATCCAGGCTAGGGTGTCCTCAATTAGCGTAGTCGGCCTTTCCGGATATCCAGAAGAATCCGATTCTGCTTCACTTGTTCCAGGCTGGTTGTGAGGGGCCTGGGAATGAGCAGGTGCTATGCGTGGCGCGATTTGCCGGAGCGGTTTGGCGAATTTGCATACACGATTCAGCCGGTGGGCAGAAAGCGGCGTCTAGCGGGTGAGCAGGTTCCATGCATACATGCGGCGTATGGCTTCGCTGAGAGAAATCTTCGGCTTGAGTCCCAATTCCTTCCATGCGCGCTCCACGGAAGGCACATACCGGGCTGGCGGCGAGCCCGGTACCGGCTGCTTAGCAACCTCCACGGGTATTCCCGGCACCGTGCTTTTTACGACTTCTTGCGCCAGTTGCGCGATACTGACATCCTCCGCCGATCCCACGTTGTAAGGACGACACCCTTCCCCCCTGACCAGCATCGTCCACAACCAAACCACTAAGTCCGCCGCGTAAAGATAGGATCGCCTGGGCGTACCGTCACCGCCAATTCGCACCGGACCGCCCCGGAGAACATCCCCGACAAAGTTACCGATGGCAAAGTTAAGATCGAGCGGCAGATGAGGACCGGCAAAGGCGAACAGTCTGGCGATGACGGGATGAAAACCGAACTGCCGTCCGTACATGGCACAGAGAAACTCCGAGGCGCGCTTCGCTTGCCCATAAGCGGAGGCTGGGTCTATCGTTGATGGCGCTCCCACATAATCCTCCGGCACGTGGGTCAGATCGGGAGGCTGCTTACCGTAAACTGCTCCCGAGCTTGTAAAGAGAAGCCGCTCGGTTCCTCGCTTTCGCGCAAACTCCAGCACTCGCCGCGTACCCGGCAGATCGCGGTCGAAAGTTCCTCCCGGCTCCTCAGGCGAAGGCTCCGAAACCTGGTCGGTCGCGGCGTGAATCACGAAACGAAATTGGCCCTCCGGGAATTCGAAGCTGGCAGCAGATCCCCGAACGAACGCAATCGACGAGCTATGGACCGCGTAGGGAGCTTTGCCGGCAAATGCTTCCGGATTCCGCGACAACAGCGTTGCTTTGGCCCGCAGGTCCAGTTTTTCGTTGGCCCAGGCAAAGCTCTCCACCAGCCATGTGCCGACAAACCCTGTGCCCCCGGTCATAAACAGGTTCTGCCCGCGTAACTGGTCCCAGATCCCGGCGGCCTCGTCAAGTATGTAGTCGAGGTCCTGCGCCAGCGCATGCGCCATGGAGGCCCTAAAGAGCTACCAACTGCTGCACAGGCAGTTTATGAAAGGCATCAAGCATGTAGTCCAGCATCTCGCCATTAATTCCGGGATAGACACCGACCCAGAAAACCTGGTTCATGATGAAATCCGTATTTTCGAGCGAACCGACCACACGATGTTTAATTCCCTGGTAGGCAGGTTGCCGCAGCAAATTGCCGCCGAACAGAAGCCGGGTGGCAATTTTACGGCTTTCCAGGAACGCCACGGCCTGATTGCGATTAAAGGGCGCATCGGGTCGTACCGCAATGGGAAAGCCAAACCAGCTTGGCTCTGAGTTTGGCGTCGCTTCCGGCAAAATGAAGAACTCTTGCAAGTCCTGCAATCCCTCACGTAAGGCTTGAAAGTTCGCGCGGCGTTTCTCGATAAACTCGGGAAGCTTCTTCAATTGCGAGACGCCGACAGCCGCCTGCATATCCGTCATCTTCAGGTTGTAGCCGATGTGCGAATACGTGTACTTGTGGTCATATCCGCAAGGCAACTCACCTAATTGCCAGTCAAATCGTTTACCGCAGGTGTTCTCTTTCCCAGGCTCGCACCAGCAGTCCCGTCCCCAGTCCCGAAACGACTCCACCAGCGTTTTTAGTAAAGGTTTTTCCGTCAGAACACATCCACCCTCACCCATCGTTATGTGGTGAGCAGGATAAAAACTCACGGTTGCCAAGTCGCCGAAGGTGCCCACCTTCTGCCCGTTGTACGTTGCGCCTACCGCGTCGCAGCAGTCTTCCACAAGCCAGAGATCGTGTTTGCGGACGAACTCGGTTACTGCTCCCAAGTCGAACGGGTTGCCTAACGTATGCGCAATCACCAGGGCTCGTGTGCGTTCCGACAGCGCCTCCTCGAGTTTCGTCACGTCAATGTTGTATGTCGGAATGTGCTCATCGACAAACACAGGCACCAGGCCGTTCTGGATGATCGGATTGACCGTGGTGGGAAATCCTGCCGCTACCGTAATGACCTCGTCGCCGGGCTTCAAGCGCCGGTCACCTAATTTGGGCGAAGTGAGAGCGGTAACCGCAAGCAAGTCAGCCGATGATCCCGAGTTGACCAACGTAGCGGTTCTGATCCCGAACCAGCGCGCGAACTGCTTCTCAAACTGCGCGGCGAAGCGGCCCGTCGTCAGCCAGAAATCGAGCGAAGAATCCACGAGCGATCGCATGTCTTCTTCATCAAACACCCGTCCTGAAACCGGAACGGCGCTTTCGCCGGGAACAAACGGCTTGCGGGAAAACTGTGCCTGATGGTACTCACTGACCAGATTGAGAATGCGATGGCGCAAGCTCTCGGCTTGAGAACTCATCAGTTAAACCTCCCAAAAAATCGCGGTACCAGGAAATCGTTCGCGTAAGCCCCTCCTCCAGGGTAAATAACGGTTGCCAGGACAGTTCCCGTCTTGCCCGGTCAGCGCTCAGGTATTGATGCCTGATCTCATTTGACGCCTCATTACGGATGTCCGGCTTCAGAGAAGAACCCATTTTGGCAAGGATCAGATTCACCAATTCCGTCACAGTTACCTGAATCTCATTCGAGAAGTTATAAGCCTGCCCTCGAATCCCAGTTTGACCGGCGAGCAGCCGCTCTGCCAGCAGCAGGTAAGCAGCAACGCCATCTTCGACATAGAAGTAGTCGCGGACGAACTTCCCGTCCGAGCGGATCACTGGCCGCTCACCCCGTAGTACCGATCGGATGGTGCCGGGAACGATGCGATTCCAGTTCAGGTCGCCACCGCCATAAAAGTTTCCACAGCGTGTAATGGCTACAGGCGAGTTATAAGTTTTTCCGTAAGCCTGGGTAATCAGGTCCGCGCACGACTTACTCACGTCGTAAGGGTGCCTGCCTTCGAGCGGCGTATCCTCCGAGTAGGGCAATTGCTCCTGATCGCCATAAGCCTTGTCCGACGAAGCGACAACAACCGCTTTCACGGACGGCGAGCGCCGACAAGCTTCCAGCACGTTCCAGGTGCCTTCTATATTACTCTCAAATGTTGAGATTGGGTTTCGATTCGCTATGCCGACAATAGTCTGGGCAGCCAAGTGGAAAACGGTATTAATCTCATATTCTCCAAGCGCCCGCTCCACCACTTCGCGGTTGCAAATATCGCCTCGGACCACTTTAGCGAATTCAAGAGCCCGGCTCCGCACCATCTCGCTCTGCGGTATCCAATCGCGGACTAGGCAGACCACGTCCGCTCCGGCTTGCTCTAACCGTTTCGCCAGCCAGCTACCCACCAAGCCGGTTGCGCCCGTCACCAGAACGGGCCGGTCGCGCCACAAACTCGAACTTAGGTCCAGATTTTCCACGGCGCCTCGCCCGACTTCCAGAGTTCGTTTAACAGTTGATATTCGCGATACGTATCCATTGCGTAAAAGAAGCCTTCATGATGATAAGCCATTAACTGTCCTTCTTCCGCGAGCCGCTCAAGCGGTTCCTGCTCCAGTACGCACTCATCTCCGTCAAGATAGTCGAATATTTCTTTCTCAAAGATAAAATATCCAGCGCTGGCCCACGCATCTGACTTTGGTTTCTCGATGAAATTCATCACCTGGTTCGCCTCGTTAATATTAAGAATTCCGAATCGCGAAACGGGCCGGAAAGTGGTTACAGTCGCAATCTTTCCATGGCTGCGGTGAAAGTCGAGCAGCTTGCCGACATTGACATCGCTTACTCCGTCGCCGTAAGTCACCATCAGGCGCTCATCGCTTTTGATGTAGCGTTGGATTCTTTTCAGCCGCCCGCCCGTCATCGACTCCGCCCCGGTCTCGGCAAGAGTCACAAAAAAGTCCTGCTCCTCGTGATTGTCGTTGTAAGATATTTTCGCGTTCTTCCCCAGACAGATCGTAAAGTCGTTGTTCATCGCTTCATAGTTCAAGAAATACTCCTTGATCATGTGGCCCCGGTATCCCAGGCACAGAAGGAAGTCCCGGAAACCGTAATGCGCATACAATTTCATGATGTGCCAAAGAATGGGGCGGCCCCCGACATCTACCAATGGCTTGGGCCGAAACTCGGTTTCCTCACGCAGACGCGTGCCCAGTCCGCCACATAGGATCACTACCTTCATTCTGAAGATTGTAACTTTAGAGGGCAGTAATAGCATCAAGGCAGTACAAACCAGCGCGAAGGTGAGTGCTGACACAAATTTGTGTCAGCACTCTGTGCGCTACAATCATTGATACGGTTGCTTATATTGTCCGCAGAGTGATTGACTCCCATTCCAACCCAAGTAGCACGGTGGAGCTACCGCAAAAATCGTATGAAACAGCTTCCTTTCATCGAATTCGTGTTTTAGCGCCTGTCCTGGTCAGCGTTATTCTGTATCTGGTTATCTGCTTTCACTTGTCACAGCGCCACCTCTGGCATGACGAGCTCTTTACTCTTTACATTGCAAAGAGTCCATCATTAACTCAGCTATGGCAGAATATTCATCTCGATCTCAATCCTCCTCTGAGCTACCTGGCGGTTCGCGCTTCCCTTCATCTATTTGGTGAAAGCGAACTGACAACGCGGCTCCCTTCGATTATCGCTTTTCTCATTGGAAGTCTATGCCTGTTCGTTGTTGTCTCCCGCAGGCTCGGGAAGACTTACGGTCTGATAGCAATGCTGACGCTATGGGCAAACCCGTTTTTGAGCTTTGCCACGGAGGCCCGGCCCTATGGTCTCATTATCGGCTTCTTCGGTGTAGCTCTTTTAGCATGGCAAATGTCGCTCGAGACCCCACGAAAAGCATTCGCGCCGCTTTTACTCGGGCTTGCTGTAACGGGGCTAATGTTAAGCCATTTTTTTGCGATCTTCTACATCGCACCTTTCTGTTTTGCAGAGCTTTTTCGTTGGTACCGGACCCGGAAATTTGATTTTGCACTCTGGGCTGCTCTCCTGCTGCCGTGCGCGCTGCCATTTCTATACCTGTCCACGATCAATGCGTATCGCAGCAACGATGTGTTCCCGTATGAATTCCGGGCTTCGTTCCACCTCATGTTAAGTTTCTTTGACCAGAGTCTAGCGCCGGAAAGTCCAATTCTTCTCGTAACAATTGTCGGATCATTGCTCTTTGCTCTTCCTAGCCGGACTAGCCGCACTTGGCCGGTAAGCTCAGCAAGGCTGGTAGAGGTGGCATTCATCGCAGCACTTCTGTGCTTGCCTGTATACCTCAACTTTGTTTTAATGCGCTCGCATAGCGCATTTCATGTACGCTATGCAATCCCGACTATCTTTGCTTTTGCGCTTCTTACCGCTTATTTGCTGGCGCGGTACACGCACGGGAGCCGCTCGGCTGGCGCTGTTGCACATGTGATTCTATTTGGCTACCTGATTCAGCACCATTTTACGGAGAACATTCGGGCCATACTTCACGGATCTCAGACGGCGGCTACGCAGCCTTCATTTGATCCCGTTCGAGGAATCAAATCCGACCTTCCGGTTGTCGCGGCAAGCGGCCTCACTTTTCTGGAGATGGATCACTATGCCGGTTCAAACACGACATCACGCCTTTACTACCTCACGGATCGCGAATTCGCTATAAACATTGCTCATGCCACTATCTTTGAAGGCTTTGCAAATCTGAAACGGCACTTCCCGATTCGGGCAAACGTTCAGCCTTATCGAGAGTTCACGGCAAATCACTCGCATTTTCTCGTTCTTGGCACACCCTGGTACCCCGAAGATTGGCTGCTTCCGCATCTTCTGGATATTCATGCCAAATTGATTTACCTCGGCAGCTACTCAAGCGTTTATAAAGACTGGCAGTTGTATGAAGTCACGCTTCCAGATGTGGACGTAGCGTTGCAAAAGGCTAACTCACACCCGTAAACTGGACCTGCCAGAACTCATTTCGAATTAGCAGCGGTCTGCCTGGTCGAACGGTTGTTACAAATTATGCAGTGATTTGATATTTTTGTTGAAGCAAGCGCAGGTTTTCACGCGCTTTGCGCTCTTCCTCTGAGTAGAAGCGCGCTTTCTCAAACTGGTGGTTGGCAATCGCATGCTCCATTTGACTTAGCACAAGCTTGACCTGTCTCCGCGCTTCCGTCACCTCGGCAGGTAGATTCTCTTTGTTATCGGCATGACCGGGAAGACATTGATCACTGATGTAGCTGTTTGTCGTAAGACTCACAGCCCATTCAGCAATTGCACCCCTTATGAGGCCGAAACTCTCAATCAGAACGAAATGGGCGTAAGGAGCCCATTTACGCCGACAAACCCGGCGGGATGCCTCCTCCAAAACAATCAGCATTTCGGACGCAAATGCGCTTCTGTATTCAGGTGGATACAGCCGCAGTAAGGCGGTAAAGATTTTCATGAACAGCTCCTTGATACCTCGTTCTTTGCCATGCGAGCAGCCGCTGCGCGGGTTAAATGTCTCATTCGATCTAATTCAAGCCGCAATTGTTTATAGCCAGCTGAGGTCAGCTTATAGGCTTGCTTGTCTCTCGCAGTGTCTTCGCCCTCGAAACGCTCGATCCAGCCATCATTTAGCAGTCTGCGCAATGCTCCATAAAGCGTTCCCGTGCTTAAGCGAACCCGGCCCTTGCTCATCGTCTCAATATCTTTTATCAAGGCGTAACCGTGGCGAGGTTCGTCCACCAAACTCATAAGGATTAGTAAAACCGGTTCGCTCAACGGCTTGTTTTCGTTGATACCGTATTGCCCCGCGACATGTCGCATGGCGACATATTAAAGCGAGAGCTATACGTGTGTCAAGCCCTTCATGAAACGATGCCGCGCTACTATCTCGCGACGTTCGGACCAAATTGCACAGCGGGGCCAATCGCTAGACGCACGGTGTTCCGGCCATCTTTCAAAAGGTCGCTAAACAGGTGGTCGTGGACAAGATCCACGGAAAAGCGTAGTCCGAAGTGTTTTCTGAAGTTCACGTCTACGCTTCCGCCGAACCCGTAGAACGGCGTCCAATCCGTCTTTTTCCCGGAAGGCGCGAGTTGTGAAATGATGACCTGCGCTATTGGGTCGGGAGCATGCGGCGTTGCGACTTCATGAATCGCTCCGATGGAGGGCCGCACGTAGAGCGTCACGAGCGGCCAGCGGCGAATGTTTGTGTCGTCGAGTCAATCGGAACAGGCAGTGAATAGCCGGGAGGAATTCTTCCGATAGCGGCCAGTTGCCGGAGTTGATTTCCTAATTGCTGTTGCGAGGAGGTAGTCAGCAGACTGGGGCCTAGCGTGGTATGACCCGTATTAATGCTGTAATCAAAGCCGAGCGAGTACCAGGTTTTGCTCTAACGCCAGCTTGCAGGTGAAAGCCGCGTTCCGCTAAGTTGATGTACGGACTTTCCAAGTACATAAACCCACCATAAACGTCGAAGCGGCCCACGTATTGCTTGCCGAAAGCAAGCGGCGCTGCGAAGAGAAGCCATCCAGCTAGGACAAAATGTATTAAACGGGTATTGGTGATCAATATGGAAACCCCTCAAATAAATCACTAGGAAATGATAACGGTTTCTATCCTGGGAGGACTGGTTATTTCGTCCCATCATAAGCAGTGGCCCTTGCGCTACGGTGAGAACATGTTTCCAGTAGCGCTCACCATTGCGGGTTCTGATCCGAGTGGCGGGGCTGGCATTCAGGCCGACCTTAAGACCTTTCACCAGTTTGGTGTTTATGGTGAAGCGGTTCTCACTCTTTTAACTGTTCAAAACACGCAGCGTGTTTCGCGAGTGGAGGTACTTCCGGCGGATCTCGTTCGCGAGCAGGTTGAGGCAGTCGTCTCCGATATTCCTCCAGCGGCGGCTAAGACCGGGGCGCTTGGGAGCGTTGAAATAGTTAACACTGCTGCCGAGCTTGCGCGAACGTTTCCATTCCCCTTGATTGTTGACCCCGTGATGATCAGCAAGCATGGCGCACGGCTTATGCCGCCGGAAGCGGAAACGGCACTGCGAGATAAACTGCTGCCGCATGCTTTCCTGCTGACGCCGAACATTCCCGAAGCGGAAGCGCTTGCTGACATGAGTATTCGCGATGAGGAGGGTATGATTCGCGCCGGAAAGCGTTTGCTTGAGTTTGGCTGCCAAGCGGTGCTGGTGAAGGGCGGACATAAGGAAGGGGAGCCGGTCGATGTGTTAGTTGGGCCTAACTGGGTTGAAAAACTACCGGGTACCCGTGTTGCCACCCGCCACACGCATGGAACGGGCTGCACTTATTCGGCGGCGGTTACGGCCTGCCTTGCTTCCGGTGACAAGTTGCTGGCCGCAGTAAAACGCGCCAAACAATTTGTACAATCAGCGATCGAAAGCGCCCCGCAACTCGGCGGAGGACATGGTCCGTTGAATCACTTTGCTTCTGATTTTTAGACTGGCGAAGCTCTTAGTACTTTGGCACGGCGGGATCGACTTTGTCGCTCCAGGCTGTAATGCCGCCTGTCATGTTGCGCACGTTGGAAAAGTTGCTTGCCTTTAGCAGGTCTACAGCTTTCTGACTGCGGCTTCCGCTTTTGCAGTGCATGACGATTTCGGCGTTGGGATCAAGTTCGTTCAGATGCTTTGGCAGTTCGCCTAACGGGATGAGCTTTGCGCCGGGTATGCGCGCAATCTGGTACTCATGCGGCTCACGCACATCGATCAGCGTAAAGTGATCTCCACGATCCAGTTTTTGTTTTACTTCGGTTGGATCAATTACGCCGCTATTGGATGCAGTTTGCTCACTCACTTGGGGTTTTACTCCGCAAAATTCCTGATAATCAATTAGGGTCGTTACTGTCGGATGATCGCCGCAAACCGGGCAATTCTTGTCGCGCCGTAATTTGAGTTCACGGAATTTCATCCCAAGAGCATCATAGAGCAGCAAGCGATTTTTTAATGTTTCGCCAATGCCCAGAATGATTTTCACGGTTTCGGTGGCTTGCACGACTCCGATCAGACCGGGCAGGATGCCGAGAACTCCGCCTTCCGCGCAGCTTGGCACGAGACCCGGAGGCGGCGGCTCAGGATAAAGGCAGCGATAGCAGGGACCATCCTCATAAGCGAAAACAGTCGCCTGCCCTTCGAAGCGGAAGATTGATCCGTAGACGTTGGGCTTTTTCGACAGCACGCAGGCATCGTTCACTAGATAGCGGGTCGGGAAGTTATCCGTGCCATCCACGATAAGGTCGTAGTCTTTGAAAATTTCCAGCGCGTTTTCGCTTGACAGAGCCGTCTCAAACTTATCGACAGTCAGATGCGGATTGATGTCCTTCATGCGATCCGCCGCGGAGTCTAGTTTCTTGCGTCCTAGATCACCCGTGCCGTGAATGACTTGGCGCTGCAGGTTCGAAGCATCCACAACATCAAAATCAACAATGCCGATGCGTCCGATGCCTGCCGCCGCGAGATAGAGTCCTAACGGCGCGCCTAGTCCTCCAGCTCCCACCATCAGCACCTTAGCTTGCTTCAGCTTGAGCTGGCCGTTCATGCCGACTTCGGGCAGAATCAGATGCCGGCTGTAGCGAGCAATTTCATCATTCGAAAGCGTAGCGGTTTCCGGCTCCGCAACGCCGACCGCGCCGCCTGCAATGCTCGGCACAATAGACACTGTCTCGGTGCCTTCCAATGCCGTTTCGTCCTTGTCCAGATAACGGATATCTTCGTCGTTGACATAGATATTGACGAAACTGCGAAGCTTTCCGGCATCATTGAACAGGTTCTTTTTGATATTGGGATACTGCCCAGTTAGGTGCTGTAACGCTTCACCGACAGTTGCGCCAGTCACCTCTACGGAATCCTTTCCCTCCGTAAACTGCCGCAACGCGGTAGGTACTAAAATTTTGGCCATATTAATTCCTCTTTGTCCGCCTGTGTTTGATCAGGATCAGGCAGGAAACTGCTGGCGTGGTCGAATTTTCCATTTTTGATTGAGAGCACGACAAATGAATACCAGGGACACGAGTTTTTCAAATCGGTTTCTGAAAAGTATGCGTCGCAGTCGGGGTGCGAGTGAAAGATACCGATCAGGTCCAAACCGTGGACTCGCGCTTGTTTATCGGCGTGAAGCAGGTCTTCCGGACGTACCTGATACCGCTCGCCTTGTTCACCGGCCCAGGCATTGTCTAGAGCAATGGCTTCCGTCACTAAACGCTTGTCCTCAAGCGTGCGCCCAAGCATGGCGCCGCAGCACTCGTTTGGGTACGTTCTTTCGGCATGGAGCAACATTGCCTGCCATGCTTTCTGTTCAATCTCAATCATTCCAGAACGACTCGCTTAAGTATTTCTGCCCGCCATCGCAAAGGATTGTTACGACGAGTCCACTTTCTCCTTTTTCGGACACTTCTTCCGCAATGCGGGATGCAACTAAGACGTTGGCGGCTGCCGATATGCCGACGAGCAGGCCTTCTTCCCGCGCTAGACGCCGCGCCATGACGTAAGCGTCTTCGGTCTCGACCCAGAGATTGTCGTCTGCCAGATTTGGATCGTATATAGCAGGCTGGATGGCAGTTGGCATGTGCTTGGTTCCTTCGAGCCCGTGTAAGGGAGAAGCAGGCTGCATCGACAGGCAGCGAACGTGCGGCAGTTCCTGCCGCAGATATCTGGTAATGCCCATGAACGTTCCTGTGGTGCCGAGCGCCGCTACAAAATGCGTGATGTGCCCTTCTGTTTGCTCAACGATCTCCGGCCCAGTGGTTTGAAAATGCGCTTGCCAGTTGGCTGGGTTGCCGTACTGATTGGGGTAAAAGTAGGCGTCCGGGTTTGCCGCATAGATTTTTTGGCACTCCTGGAAAGCTCCGTCCGACCCTTCGGCGGGATCTGTTAAGACCAGCTCGGCTCCATACGCGTTTAAGATTTTCTTGCGTTCCGGAGACGCATTCGCGGGCAGGCACAATTTCACTGCGTAGCCCTTGGCAGAGCAAATCATAGCGTAAGCAATGCCGGTGTTGCCGCTGGTTGAGTCGAGCAACACTTTTCCGGGAACGAGTTCGCCGCGCTCTTCGCCCTTTCGGATCATGTTAAGGGCTGGACGGTCCTTTACCGAACCACCCGGATTGAAGAACTCTGCTTTAGCGTAAACAGGAACACCTTCCTGACTTGCCAACTTGATCCTCAGGAGTGGCGTATTTCCAATCCTGCTCACCAGATCAGGGGAAGATAAGCATTCAGCGACAGCGGACATCTATTTCCAGTGTATGTCTACCAAGCCGATCGACAACCGAACGAAGCAGTTATTTTCTTCGCGAACAAGCCGAAAACGCGCTGATAACCGTTGTCAAACTGATGGTAAGCAAGATCTTTACTCTTCGCATGTTCAATTACCAGCACTGGGGATCAGCGTCCCTTATCCTTTTTGCGTTCACGCTTAGTCTGGGGTTTCTCCTCCTGCCCGGATTTGCCGCTGCGGTTTTCCTTATGACACGCCGGAGAATGACGCCTGTTTACCTGGTTATTGCGGTGATAGCTACGACGGCTACGTTGGGTTACGGAAGCTTTTGGATTTTTTTTGTGAGCAGGACAGCAGGAAAGATTTTTACGTTTTTAGTTTATAGCTTATCTGTCCTCTTCAGTACTCGCCTTACTTTGAAACCAGGGCAGGGGCGGCAAGTGGCCCGGCAGATGGCCACGCCTTTTCTATTAGTCCTGCTTGCTGGTATTTGCTACGTGTCCTTGTTTTATTTGTTCGGCGATCCAAATCACTACGGAGCAGGATTAGCGAACGTCCGTTTTTTCGAGGAGGGGCAACCGGGCGACAATATCATTCCCCTTCTCTTTGCCGGACGGATTTATGCGCACGAACCGCTACATCCATTCTGCTGTGGAGATTGGCTCAGTAGTGACCGTCCTCCGCTCCAGGCTGGCATCTTTCTTCTTCAACGGCCATTACGGATTGTGAGCATCGGCCTTCATTACCAACTTCTGGCCACAGCCCTCCAATGCCTTTGGGTTTGTGGTGTCTGGTGCCTGCTTACCGTATTGGGCACATCGGGCCGCCACATCCGGCAGATACTCGTCATACTAATTTGCTCCGGCTTCTTCTTTTACAACAGTGTCTACACTTGGCCAAAGCTGCTGGCGGCTACTTGCATTCTATTTTTACTTAGCATTTTGCTTGATGTTATTCGCGGGGGCAGCCCAGCAACTCGCTTTCAGATCGTTCTCGCGGCTGTTTGTTTGGGCCTTGCCCTTATGGCCCATCCTGGCAGCGTCTTTAGCCTGCCTGTTTTCGGCATTGTTTGTCTGCGCTATCGCCGGTTGTTTTTTATCCGCCAAGCTGGCCTTGCGCTGCCTGTTATTCTTGCATTCGGCCTGCCCTGGAACGCTTATCAGAAGTTTGTTGATCCTCCCGGCAATCGCTTATTGAAGATGCATCTTGCCGGGGAGTACTCCGTTGATTCGCGTTCCACTTGGCGGGGCATCACAGACGCTTACCGCAGTCATAATTGTTGGGAAATTATTCAATTCAAGCTGTCCAATGTAATAGAGCTGTTTGGCGACAAGCCGTTGGACGTTTTTGGCCTAAACAGTTTCGACTTTGATGCCGGAGTTCAGATCCGTCGTAGCACGATTGCAAGGTCACGTATTGCGCAACGTGAATGGATCTGGAATGATGTTGGTCTTTTGAATGTGGGGTGGTTGGGAGTGGCATGGCTTTTGTTTCATAGCCGAAAGCATCCAGTTGCGCTGCCCTATTCCGGATGTCTCCTGGCAGCCTCGATCTTTAACTTGCTCATGTGGTCAACCGTGATGTTTGGGCCGAGCGCTACCCTCACCAGACATAGCTCTTATGCGGATATTATTCTGCTCAGCCTCGGGCTTTGCGGGTATTTGCTCACGCTTCCATCGGCTGCCGTATTTGCTGTTTTTGTTCTGGAGATATGGAATCTGGTTGTTGTCTGGGCATGGTTCCCGCCCGTTGCAGGTTTTACCCAGAAGGCGGGAGTGGAAATGCCGTTTCTGGTTTCCGGAAGCATGGCGCTAGCCAGTTTGATTTGGATCTTTGCTCAAGCGTGTTTTGAAGACGATCCTACGATGGCAGATAACTTTTAAGCGGCGCGAAGAAGCTTTGCACAAAGGAAGTTCCGGTTTGCATGGCTTCCTTTATGTTTCCGTCAGAAACGTTGACCACCACGCGGACTAAAGCTGTATCGCTCCGGTTATAGCGGATCGCATCAGCAACGGTGTAGATCTTGGCTGAGTATTCGCTGGCGGTGACGCGGTTTCGCGCCTGATACCAGTAGAAGACAATGCTTTGATTCTGGCCGCGCGAGACGACATACTGGTTGACCCGAATCGGTTGCGCCTCGCCCGGAATAGGAATCTCAGCTACTCCGGATTGCGATGCGGCCCAGCCACTGCCAGGAAGACAGTTCTTGGGAGAATGCGGGGCTTTACCCGTCCGTTGTGTTTCAAAGTAGGCCACAAAGAGCGTCGCGGCCTTGCCGGTTTGTTTATCAACGTAAAGCCGCGACAGGATATCGTCTGCTTTGAGCACCTCCAAAGTTTCCGCATCCAGCTTGCTGTTTTCCACCATCGTCCATTCATTGCCTGGAAGAGTGAAATCTTCAAGCTGCTTATGTACGGGAACATTTTCGCGCCGGGAGAAGCCGTAAAACAGCGATGCTTGCGCAAAGAGTACGACCGTGAGAACTCGCGCACTGCGTGACTTTAAGAAACTTATCATTGGATTAAGCCTTCCCGAACTTTTTCGCCGCAAAACCAAGGAGCCGGTGCGTAATGACCAGCGCGACCAACGCTACCACAAATACGATATAGCCCTCTGCTTCATGATAAGCGCCACGGGCCAGATCAGTATTAATTTCAGAAAGCAAACCAGTAACGGCAACGCGGATTCCGTTTGCGCCGATAGCGATGGGAATCGTTGCTATTAACAATGCCCACCTCATCCACACCCGCTTATCCGTAAAGTAGGCGTACACCAGGGACAGAAATCCCAATGACAGAAGCGACCGGATGCCGCTGCAAGCCTCCGCAATGTCCAATGTCTGACTTGGCAATTGCAACGTATTACCAGCCCGCAGCACAGGAATACCCATCCAGCCAATCATGAGTTCTCCCAGTTGACTAGCCAACGTTTGCAAACGCAAGGTCAATGCCGCATAGATAATGGCGGGGATGGGAATCATGAATAGCAGCAGCGCTAAAGGAAACAGCAGAATCTTGATCCAACGTGTGCCGCCGAGATAGAGAATCGTGCCCCATAAGGCGATAAGAAAAGCGAACCGGGCAGTAAACAATTCCGCGCCCAGCGTTGCCACCAACGCCTGCAGGGCAGCCCAAATCACAAGCGCCAGCCCCCATCCATTTGGCTGTCGCGGAGTTGCCAATAAAGCCGCCCTGCGCTGCCAAACGATATAGCCTGCAATCACGGGCACGAAAAATCCGTGCCCCATATTTTCATCATTAGCCCACTGCACGCCCATGCGGTACAAAATGGGCGCGTAGCAGATGACGAGCAAAGCACCGAACCAAGCTATCGGTTGCCACGCAACTTTAGTAGACGAGGCCGGAGCCTGCATCGGGGGAGCAACAGGCGCGCTTACCATGGATGGATTTTCACCTTTAGTTAATCACAATGTCGAATCGCAAACCAGTGTGCGGAACAATAATGGATGTGAGTAAAACATTTTGCCGCTCGGGGTCGGAGCGCATGTTTCGGCTGTTTAGCGTGTTGGCTCTTGGTCTTTTCCCGTGTTTTAGCACTGCTCAAACCTTTTTTCCTCTAAAAGACGTCCATCCAGGTTTGCGGGGTACCGGGCGCACAGTTTTCAACGGCAACGAAATCGAAGAGTTCGAGGTCCAGATCCTCGGTGTCCTTGAAAACCTCACTCCAAAGCAAACCATCATACTCGCTAAACTCAGTGGCGGTCCACTCGAGCAAACTGGTGTTATGCAGGGCATGAGTGGTAGTCCCGTTTATGTTGACGGCAAACTCCTGGGCGCCATCGCTCTCGGCTTTCCCTTCTCCAAACAACCCATTGCTGGAATCCAGCCTATCGAGCAAATGATTGCGGATTCGCCCTCTACTCACAGGGAACAAGTTGGGTTGGCACCGTTCTTCCGACAAAGTCAAAACTCGTCCTCGACCCTCAACATAAACCGGATGTCTGCATCTTCTTCTGCCTTTATCGGCAATCTGGCCGAAATCTTTACTCCCCTTGCGCTTTCCGGTTTTACCCCGCGCACGGTCCAGACTTTTGCCACAGAATTTCACAACTTAGGCTTAGATCCTCAACAGGGAGTATCAGCCGGAACCCCTAAATCTCAAAATCTGACCGGGACGGTCCTGCCGGGATCAATGATCAGTGTTCAGCTATTAAGCGGGGACATGGCGATTAGCGCCGATGGCACTGTCACCTATGTTGATGGCAAGCATGTCTATGCTTTTGGGCATCGCTTTCTCGACTCCGGTGGAACAGACCTGCCTTTCGCCCGCGCCGATGTGGTCGCATTATTGCCTGCACTTAATTCCTCTGTTAAACTTTCCGCCGCACGGGAGTGGGTAGGCAGTATCACGAGCGACCGAAGCACGGCCATCACCGGTGAGATTGGGCGGCCAGCCCGTATGATTCCCTTGAGTATCTCTGTTCAGTCAGCAGACACCAGCACGCATCCCTATCAAATGCGGGTGGTCAGCGATCGGTTGCTTACTCCGTTCATTGTTCAAACGGCCATTTTTTCGACGATTGATGCCACAGAGCGTACACTCGGCGCTGGCACGCTACGTCTGCGAGGACAGGTGGAGTTCGAGGGCTCGGTTACGCCGCTGACCATTCGTGACATCTTTGTGAGTGACAGCGGCTTGGCGCAGCAAGTCTCGGTTGACGCAGTTGTCCCGCTTGGGTTTCTTCTCGGATCTGGTTTCAGTAACCTTCGCATCAAACATATCAGTTATGACCTTCAGCCAGTTGAGCGAAAACGGCAGTTGCGTATCGCGCAAGCCTGGACTTCACGCAATGAGATCCACGCTGGCGAGTCTATTGAAATTACGGCATTGCTGCAAGGAGAAAACGGGACCGAACTGACGCGCACAGCAAGTTACCAGGTGCCTATTGGCGCTCCCAGCGGCCCTTTAAACTTCACCGTAAGCGATGCGATCACTTTAAATGCGCCTGATTTTGCGGGTATCAGTCAGGCTTCGTTGCACTCGCCTGAGCAAGTAGTTGCCACCTTGAATGCTTACCGCGGCAGTGAGGCGGCTTATGTCCGTGTCTGGCGGCAGCAGCCTTCCTTTACGATCTCCGGGCCGCTGCCGGGAGGCGATATTACTGATCCGCCTCCTTCCGTTGCTATTATTCTTGCCGACCCTTCTTCCTCGCCAACCAGCAATGCCGCTCTCACCCTGCTGCGCGGATCACAAGTTGCCGAACTCAGGATACCCGTCGATAACTATGTCGTGACCGGCTCCAAAACTGTTCAAGTGGAAATTAAAGATTGAAACTCGCTGCCTTTTTTCTAGCCTGCTTTGGCTGCACATTTACCCTTTCCGCCGCGACCAGCACATCGTGGGATACCAGCGGCTTCTCAGATTTTTTAAAGGGCCGGTTGTCCGGACTTTCCTTGTCCGCGGAAGGCAGCCTGCAATTAGGTCCATCGAAGCGCTGGCAAACCGATCTGAATCAGCCTGCCTTATGGAGTATCACTTCCGCTCCGGACCGAAGCGTTTATGCCGCTACCGGCCACTCCGGAAAGGTGTTCCGCATTTCACCGGATGGCAAGGCCGCGCAGGTCTGGAACGCCGAACAGGCCGAAGTTTTTGCCCTTGCCGTTGATCCGAAAGGCACGGTGTACGCCGGAAGTTCTCCGAATGGGGGCGTTTACCGGATCGAGGGGGGGAAAGCGCAGGAAATCTGGCATTCACCTACTAAATACATTTGGACAATACGTATAGCCTCTGATGGTTGGCTTTATGTCGGAACCGGCGAGGGCGGCCGCATTTACCGCATCAACCGTGATGGTAAAGGTGACGTTTATTACGAGACTGGACAGTCTAACATCACGGCTCTTGCGCTTGGGCCGAATGGTCATCTTTACGCCGGCACAGAACCGAATGGACTCATCTACCAAATTACTGGACTGCGGCAAGGGACCATTCTTTACGATTCAAGCTTGCCTGAGATTCGAGCCATTGCCGTAGACCCTAACGGCTCTGTTTACGCCTCTGCCATGGGCGGCGCGTTATCCACGCGATCCGGCGCTACCGCTTCAGCCGCCGCTTCCTCTACGCCCACAGTTGTAACAGCCTCTTCTCCAACAGTGATCACAGTGACGGAAGCTCAGACCGGCAGTAGGGCAAAACCCGCCGACAATGACCAGACCTCGATCAAAATACCTTCCGATCAGTCGAGAAGCGGCGCCACGCCCACGGCTGCAACAACGAATACTGGCGCAGTGACCGAAACGAGCGGTGTGGAAAAATCAGCAATTTACCGAATTGCGCCGGGTGGAATTGTGGAGACTCTTCGTAGTTCAAAAGAGGATAACGTGTATGACTTAGTTTTAGATGGTGATTCCATTCTTTTCTCCACGGACGATCACGGACGCATTTATCGATGGCGCAGTGGGAGAAGCACTCTTCTGGCCGAGCCGGGTGATGGCGAAACAACTCGCTTAGCTAAGACTGAATCGGGTTTTTATGCAGCGATGAGTAATCCGGGCCGCCTTTTGGCGTTTGATTCCGCTGCGAATGGAACCGGATTTTTTCAGTCCCAGGTACATGACGCTGGAAGCATCGCGCATTGGGGTCATTTACGGTGGCATGGCATGGGCTCAGGAGTTGTCTTTCGAACTCGTAGCGGAAATTCGGTCCGGCCCGATGAGACCTGGAGCAAATGGTCCGCGCCAATGGAGGAGTCCGGGCATGATCTCGTCACGAGCCCCGCCGCGCGCTTCGTCCAGTGGCGTGGGGAGTGGCTGGCTAGCAGTACCGCAAGTGTCAGCACTGTTTCCCTACCGTTTCTTCCGCAAAATGCGCCGCCTGCTCTTCGCAGCATTACTGTGACCTCCGTTATTGGGACAAATGCCGCGAAGACACCGACGAGCACGTCTTCCACGTCTTCTGCTTATTCGATTACAGTTACCGATACGGGTGAGGCTCCAGCGACCAGTTCCAGTTCCAGCGGAAGCCAAGTGGCGTCACGTCTGCAGACCACACAGACACAAATTTCCTGGCAAGCGGATGATCCTGACAGTGACAAGTTGGTTTACTCGCTTTATTTTCGGCCGGAGGAAGCGGCTCAGTGGCAATTGGTTCGAAGCCGGATGACGGAAAACACGATCTTGCTTGACCCGGACGTATTTGCCGACGGCCGTTACTTGTTTCGTGTTGTCGTTTCCGATGCGCCCGCGAATGCGGCCGAGTACGCGAAGCAGGCCGAAATGATCAGCACGCCGGTTGTTATTGACAACACACCGCCGATTGTCACCTTAGCGACGCCTCGTCGAGCGGAAACAATAGCGGATATCGAAGTTGCCGCAAATGATGCAACGAGCCCGCTCCGGCGTTGTGAATATTCCTTGGATGCCGCGTTCTGGCAGCCGGTCGAGGCAGTTGACGGCATTACGGATTCTCAGCAGGAGAGTTTCCACATTCACCTTGAAAAGCTCCGCCCAGGCGAGCATCTTCTGGTAGTTAGGGTTTACGACTCTGTCGGTAATGCCGGTTTGGCTCGCGTTATCTTGCGCTAAAGCGGTATGCGCTACCCTTAAAGGAGAACTGCATGCCACCTGATTGACAGAGTGCAGTTCTGCCTCATACTCTGAAATTGCTGCCGGCGTAGCTCAAGTGGTTAGAGCGACGGTCTCATAATCCGTAGGTAGTAGGTTCGACTCCTACCGCCGGCACCATCCCTTACTGTTTCGTAATCACCGAATAAATCCGGTCCAGGTCTTCTTGCGAGTAGTATTCAATCTCAAGTCGCCCAGCCGTGGCGGATTTGGCATGAAGTTTTACTCGCGTGCCAAGCGCTGAGGCAATTTCCTCTAAAGCTGCCCGAATATTTGGGTCCACTGGTTCCCCCTCAGTTTTGAGCTCTCCCTTTTTCTTACTTGTTGGAATACTCGTTAAGCTCTTAACTAATTTTTCCGTTGCACGAACGGAGAGTTGCTGTTCAATGACCTGGCGACAGGTATCAGCTTGAGCGGCTTCGTCCCCCAAATTCAGTAACGTGCGGGCATGACCAACACTGATTTGCCCAGAAGTAAGTGCATCACGAACAGACGATGAAAGTTTTAGTAAACGGACAAAGTTCGTTACTGTTGAGCGATCCTTACCAGTTCTCTCTGCAATCTGCTCATGGCTTAACCCATGATGAGCGGCGAGACTATGAAAAGCAGTCGCAATTTCAATCGGATTTAAATCTTCACGCTGAATATTCTCAACAAGCGCAAGTTCCAGAAGTTGATGCTGCTCGACGCTGCGAACGAGAGCAGGAATTTCTTGTAAGCCCGCCAGCTTGGCTGCCCGCCAGCGTCGCTCACCAGCGATTAACCTGTATTGTTGTGGCGCGACTCGATAAACCGTTATCGGCTGCAGCAAACCATTTGAGCGGATGGATTGCGCCAGTTCCTGCAGTTTCTCGTCGTTGAAAGCAGAGCGCGGCTGCTCCTCATTGGGGCTGATTTGGTGAAGAGGGATGCTTTGGAAATCCTCGAAATTTTCGGGCAGCGTGGGTCTATTCGGTTCGGTTCGAACAGGCAGATCCTCGGGCATGACAGCAGGAGGAGCGGCACTGCCCACTCTGCTAGGAAGTAGCGCGGATAGTCCTTTCCCGAGCGCTTTGCGATGATTTCGATCTGGCTCTTTGGTCATTGGCCAAGATTTCCTTTGCAAGTTGAATGTAGGCTTCGGCACCCTTGGAACGCGGGTCGTAGGCCAGAATTGTTTTGCCGAAGCTGGGAGCTTCGGCCAGGCGGATACTGCGGGGTATCACTGTTTTAAATACTTCTTTTCCGAAAAACTCACGCAGGTCAGCCTCTACCTGCCTCGTAAGGTTTGTGCGGTCATCATACATCGTCAACAGAACACCTTCAACCTTTAGTGAAGGATTGAAGGCTTCTTTGATACGATCCACGGTGTCAACTAATTGAGAGATCCCCTCCAGCGCAAAGAATTCACACTGAATTGGAATCAGGACAGCATCCGATGCCGTAAGCGCATTAAGCGTCAAAAGATCTAAAGCAGGTGGACTGTCAATAATAATGTAGTCGTAATTGCTTCTAATTGCCTCTAGAGCCGACCGAAGGCGTCCTTCACGGTTCTTGACATCGACAAGGTCAAGATTTGTTGCCACCAGATTCTGATCCGCGGGAAGCAGCGATAATCCCTCATACTGAGTTACCGTTATGGCATCCGAGATAGCTGCCTGTTGCAGTAGCACGTCGTATAAAGTTTTGAGATCAGGCCCTTTTTCGATACCAACGCCAGTCGTGGAATTGCCTTGCGGATCTGAATCAATGAGCAAAACATTCAGCTCAGAAGCAGCTAAGGCAGCCGCTAAGTTGATGGCTGTCGTAGTCTTGCCAACTCCGCCCTTCTGGTTTGCAACAGAAATAACTCTTGCCACAGTGTCTCGATGATCCTAGCATGTTCAAGCAGGGTATGTTTCACGTGAAACATTAGTTTTACTTAAATTTAAGTAAACATCCAAAACTGCGACTGCAGCCGGAGTTATACCCGGGATTCGGCTAGCTTGCCCTAACGTACCTGGACGGACTCGTTTCAGCTTTTGTCGAACCTCATTAGAAAGGCCCGGGATATTATCGTACCCGAAACTATCTGGAATCACGCGGCCTTCTGAATCTTGCATTTTCCTAATTTGCTGCCTCTGCTGATCTAAATAGCCAGCGTACTTAATTTCTGTTTCAACTGTGATAAAAGCCCCAACAGATGGTACTTGACCGATTCGGTCACTAATCCAACCCTCCAATCTATCGATCCGCGATTCCGGGCGCTTTAACCAAACAGCCAAAGTCGGGTTATCAGTGGCGGCAGCTAAGCCAATGAGCTCAGGAACAGCGTTAGCGCGAGTCTGATTCAACACTCGAAGAATTTCTTCCTTTTGCTCCTGTTTGCGAACAAACAAGCTCCAGCGGTTATCGTCCACCAAACCAGCTCTACGGCCCAATGGAGTGAGTCTCTCATCCGCGTTATCAATCCGCAAGTGTAACCGGTGCTCCGCACGGGAGGTAAACATTCGGTAAGGCTCATCTGCTCCCTTGCTCACCAGATCATCAATAAGAATGCCTACATATCCCGAACTACGATCTACGATGACGGTATCCTCGCCTTTCAGCTTGGCTGCGGCATTTAAACCGGCAATCAAACCCTGGCAGCCCGCTTCCTCGTAGCCTGAAGTTCCGTTAATTTGCCCAGCTAAGAACAGTCCTGGAATAACCTTTACTTCGAGTGAGTGCTCTAGCTCCCGAGGGTCAATCGCATCGTATTCAATGGCATAGCCAGGCCGGATCATCTCAGCCTTTTCTAGCCCCGGAATAGAGGAGATCATCGCAGCCTGCACATCGATCGGCATGCTCGTTGACATGCCATTGACATAGATTTCGTGAGTATCCAGGCCTTCCGGCTCAAGAAAAATCTGATGTCTCCGTTTTTCTGGAAACTTGACAATCTTATCCTCAATCGATGGGCAATAACGAGGTCCTATTCCCTCGATTTGCCCGCTGTAGAGCGGAGAACGAGCAATGCTCTCACTGAGAATACGGTGTGTTTCATCCGTTGTATACGCCAGGTAACAGCAGATTTGCTCTCGGTCGATGCGCTCCGTCAGGAAGGAAAACGGAGTAGGGACGGGATCACCGGGCTGTTCCTCAAAGCGAGGCCAATCGATCGTACGGCCATCCAATCGGGGGGGTGTACCAGTTTTCAGGCGTGTCCACTGTAAACCCAGATTTCTTAACTGCGCGCCTAGAGTATTGGAGGGAGCCTCGCCATTTCGGCCGCACGCGTGACGCTGCTCTCCTACGTGCGCCAAGCCATTGAGGAAAGTGCCAGTTGTCACAACAACTGTCTCCGCCAACAAATCGCGACCGTCCTTCAGCCGCACTCCCGCGATCTGGCGCTCATGCTCTGACTCAGTGGTAAAGAGCAACTCGCCTACTTCCGCCTGCAAAATACGCAGGTTCGGCTCATGTTCGAGCCACTCGCGCATGCGGATCCGATACTGCTTTTTGTCGCACTGCGCCCGAGGCGACCATACCGCCGGCCCACGACTGGTGTTAAGCAAGCGAAATTGAATCCCAACCGCATCGGTCAGCTCACCCATAACACCGCCCAAAGCGTCGATCTCACGAACCAAGTGGCCTTTCGCTATTCCCCCAACTGCCGGATTACACGACATTTGAGCAAGCAGATCAATGTTCATAGCCACTAAGGCTGTTCTTAATCCTAGCCGCGAACAAGCGCGAGCCGCTTCACAACCAGCGTGACCACCGCCAACTACAACTACGTCGTACTTCTTTTGCATGTGTGGGGAACTATTATTTAGTTTACCGGGAGAATACAGCTTTTGAAGATTCTGATTATTGGCGGAGGAGGCCGCGAACACGCACTTGCTTGGAAACTGGCGCAGTCGCCCCATGTTTCCGGAGTTATTGCCAGCCCTGGAAATCCAGGAATCTCGCAAGTCGCAACCTGTATTCCGGCTCCTGCGGATATGTCCGGTTACGCCGATATCGCTCAGGCACATGATGTATACCTCACAATTGTCGGCCCGGAAGCTCCGCTGGTTGCCGGCATTGTTGATCAGTTTCATCATCACCGTTTAAAGATTGTTGGCCCCACTCAAGCGGCAGCCCGCCTAGAAGGCTCTAAAATCTTTGCTAAACAGTTTCTTGAGCGCGCCAGCATTCCCACAGCGCGCTCTGTCCAGGTAACAAATCATAATGAGGCTTGTAATCAGATTTGCAAATTCGATTTTCCTCTTGTTATCAAAGCAGATGGACTAGCTGCGGGCAAAGGGGTTGTCATTGCGCAAAACCGGGCAGAAGCGCTAAAGGCTATCGAACAGCTAGGGCCCGCCTTGGTGATAGAAGAATTTCTGGAGGGTGAAGAAGTCAGCTTTATTGGATTAAGCAATGGCCACTTTCTTCTGCCCTTTGCACCGACGCAGGACCATAAACGCCTTCTCGACGGTGACAAGGGGCCGAATACTGGCGGCATGGGTGCCTACAGTGACCGGCGAATCTTGACGTCGACTGAAAGCGGCCAAATCATGGATCGCGTAATGCTCCCGGCAGTTACTCGCATGCGCGAGGAAGGATACCCATTTACCGGCTTTCTATATGCCGGTCTCATGATGACGACCGATGGACCTAGAGTCTTAGAATTTAATGTTCGTCTAGGCGATCCAGAGACGCAGGCACTAATGCACAGCTTTGGAGGCGACTTTCTGGAAGTATTAAGCATGATGGTTACTGGTATTGGCGGCATTTCAGGAAACTCATGGAAGTCACCATCAGTTTGCGTCGTTTTAGCAGCTCAGGGTTATCCCCACCAGCCTGCAACTGGTCAGTCGATTACAGGTATCGAAGCAGCTGAGGAAGCTGGCGCAACGGTGTTTCATGCAGGAACCAAACACCACAATGGTTTGCTGGTTACCAATAGCGGACGTGTACTCGGAGTTACAGCATCGGGCGGAACACTACGCTCGGCAATCGATAACGCTTATGCCGCTGTAAAGCAGATCCAGTTCGGAGGGATGCAGTACCGGCACGATATTGGGCAAAAAGGTTTGAAACGTTGGTAGACTGCTGTTAGTGCTTGATATGGGGACGTAGCTCAGATGGATAGAGCGGCCGCCTCCTAAGCGGCAGGTCGGCAGTTCGAATCTGCCCGTCCCTACCACATTTATGTTTCACGTGAAACATGAAGACCTGCTCTTGCCTCATCCTAATTTTGCCCGACAGCAAATCCTTTCCTTAATTCCTCATCCAGTTGGTCCGCGCTGTAAACATCCCACAATTGCTCACTTTTGAGGAGCTGAAAAGCTCTCTCTTCAGATAAGGCCTCTGAAAAAAATAGACCTTGGGCCAAAGCTGATCCACGTTCTTTCAAATAGCGGAGCTGCGAAAGGGTTTCTACACCTTCCGCTACGATTTCCAGCTGCAATTCATGTGCTAAGGCCAGAATGGCATCAAGTATCTGCGGCTTATCGGTACCGATTCGCTTCACAAATAAACTGTCAACTTTTAGCATGGAAATTGGGAAATCTTGCAAGCGGCCGAGGGAGGAGTGTCCTTTCCCAAAATCATCGAGAGCTACAGAAACACCTAAGTTACGCAAATGTTCCAGCTTTTGCACGGTTGCTGTGTCGCTCTCCATGATAGTTGTTTCCGTCAACTCAATGACCAATGATCCACCGTCAAGACCAGTGTTATTCAGCAACTCTCTTACTTCATTAACCAGAGTAAGGCGAGTTAATTCTTTTCCAGACAGGTTGAAACTCATCACCAACGAAGTAGGAACAAACTTCGATTGCTTCCAGCGGCTTAGGCATGCACAAGCGTTTCGAAGCACCCACTGTCCCAGCTCCGCTGACAACCCTGCTTCTTCCGCAATGGGCAGGATTTCTGAGGGCTTAATAAGACCTCGTGTCGGGTGCTGCCAGCGAAGTAGCGCCTCAAATCCAAAGATCCTTCCATCCTGAAGGGACACTATAGGCTGGAAATAAAGCTGAAGCGACCCATCATGGAAGCTATGCCGTAGTTCGGTTTCGGTCTGCAGCGTATAGCGAGCACGTGACTCTAGCGACGGCTCAAAAATTTGAAAACGCGCACGACCATGGGCTTTTGCTTGATACATAGCCAGATCGGCTTGTCGTACCGCTTCTTCGGCCTGCGTAGACTCAGCAAATGAGACTCCGATGCTAGCGCTGATTCTGACTGCCTGTTCATTTATGTCAAACGGCGCAGCCAAGGATTGTTGAATTCTTTCCACGATGTGAACTGCCTCAGCACTGGTCTCGACGCGGCCCAACAGCACAATAAATTCGTCACCGCCAGAACGCGCAGCTATGTCGTTTTCACGAAGACAGCGGGCCAGCCGGGCAGCAATAGCGCTTAGTAACTGATTACCGCCTGCGTGGCCCAAACTATTATTGACCGTTTTGAACCGGTCAATGTCAATGAAGAGAACGGCAATCAGTCCGTCGTTATTGTAACGTCGCTTTTTCAGCAAGCGATCGAGCTGATCTAGTAGAAACTCCCGATTCGGCAAGCCAGTAAGAACGTCATGAGAGACGCTATGAATCAAGTGCTCCTCAGCGTTTCTCTGTGCTGAAATATCCGCCATTCCGCCAAACATTCGAACCGCAACACCTTTTTTATTCCGAATAATGAAGCCATGATCGGAAACAGTCGCATAGCTGCCATCATTACGCCGTAAACGGTATTCGCTCGACCAGTGGTTGTCCCTGCCATCGACTGAGCGTCGTAGACTTGTCCAGACACGCTCTACATCCGCCGGATGAATTCGCTTTAGCCCCCAGTCAACTTCGGGCTTCACTTCCTCTGCCTCGCAGCTAAATGTTTCAGCTACTCTGCCGCCTCTCCAGACATAGTTCGTGGCAAAATCCCATTCCCATAAGCTGTCATGGGTTGACTGGGCAATCATTTCCAAATATGCCTTAGTTTGCTGTAAGTAGTGATTTAAACGGATATTTAGGAGAAGGAACATGATCAGCTCGGCGATAACAAGAAACAGCAAAACTGCATATAGATCAGTTTTTGATATGGCCGCGCCCGCAGTACGCGCCGTAAAAAACAGCGTTAGCGCCGAGCCCAATATTTGCGATAAAAGAGACGGCCATAGACCGCTGATCCAAGTTGTAGCCGATACGCTAACGAGCACAGGGAAGTAAGCGCCGACAATACCAAGCCACGGTATTAGGAGCCATCCCAAAGCGACAGCTGCCGTCGTGAAAATTACAGCCACGCCAAACTGACGCGGGTTTAAGGACATCGCGTAAGGGCGGCCAAAAGAGGATTGCAAAAAATTCATTTAAAATACGTGCTTCTAAGTCATAGCCGATTAATTTAACATAAATTGATTTAGCAGAAGCAGCACTCCAATTACATTTTCGATCAATATTAGCGATTCTAGTAGCATTAGAGAACAATAACTCAGTAAATACAATTAATACTCTATTAATCAGCTCTGGTAAGCAGAACTAGGTTGTTGAATGGAAATTTCGGGTTTTATTCGGAGAGCGCGGTTCTACTCTCCTTAGGTAGGCTGCTTCCCGCTTTTGACGGTTATAAGGTGGACATACATGCTAAGCATATAAACGATTTACTCCACTCTTTAGTAACCCGTCTCCGTTTGCAATCTCGTATTTAATTGATACTACAAACAATTGAAGCGCAGCTTATGCTTTGCTCCTCTGTGGTGCTACTTCCTAAGTTCATTGAATAATGGTTCCCAATTTCGAGAGAATGCGGCTTGGGTCAGATCAGGCTTATGTAAACCGGTTATTCACATATGTTGTTCTCTGAGAGACAACTTGTGGAAATTACCTTTGAGTAAAGCTGTTGGGTTCGGACTGCTATTAAGCGATGTTTTCTGGATGCCTTTGCAAGCGCAAGTGGTAATCAGTCAGTTCCCGAGCCCGGAGCATTAGGCTTGCTTTGTGTTGGTTCTGTTATGACAGCACTAGTGGTCCGTCAAGTCTTGATAACAGGGTAAAGTCGTTTGAGCTTGATCCGTGCATCTGCGGCGGTGAACTGCCAATCGATAGTCTTGCTCGCCGCATTACGTTTCTGGTGCCAAGCTCCGATCTCACTCCGTAGCACTTCGGCCTCGCCGATCCGCCGGTCGAGGCACTGCCGGCCCAGTACACTTAACTCAATCTCCGCCATGTTGAGCCAGCTGCCATGCTTGGG
>JBJMGL010000168.1:0-2059 GCA_045807985.1 Bryobacteraceae bacterium | reverse complement strand
TGTGCCTGCCCGGTCAGGTGCTTAAATTCCGTGACGCGCGTATAAGCATGATCGTTCGGATAATTGATCACTGCGACCGGCTGCAAGAACTCTTTTTTCAGTGTCTTGTGTTCAAACCGCAGTGACCGGTAGGGAAGTTCACCGAAGCGGAATCCAAAAAATTCGTCTACTGGCCCGGAGTAAACAATCTCCTTATATTTCACTTTCTGCGCAACATCACGGTAATCGCAGCCAAGTTCTACTGTGATATTCCGATGGTCCAGCATATTCTCAAACATGTGCGTATAGCCGTGTTTGGGCATTGCCTGGTAGCGATCCGTAAAGTAACGGTCGTCGCGATTAGTGCGTACCGGAATACGGGCCGTAACCAGCGCATCTAATTCAGATGGATCTTTTCCCCATTGCTTGCGGGTGTAATTGCGAAAGAGCTTTTCATAAAGGTCGCGCCCCACTTTGCTCACAACGACATCTTCCGAGGTGCGAATCGCTGTGCGCGGCTCGGCTTGCGAAGCAAAAAAAGCTTCCACCTCCGCTTCAGTTTTCAGCTTAAGCCCATAAAGAAAATTCACCGTGTCCTGATTAATAGGAACGGGCACCAGTTTGCCATCAACAGAAGCCAGCACTCGGTGTTCATAGGAGCGCCAGGACGTGAACCGGGACAGATATTCGAAAACCTGTTCGGAATTGGTATGAAAGATATGCGGACCGTACCGATGAACCAATATGCCGTCTTCGTTGGGATGATCATAGGCGTTGCCCCCTATGTGTTTCCGGCGATCAATCACCAGAACCTTTTTCCCTAATGACGCCATCCGCTCCGCTACGACAGAGCCTGCGAAGCCAGCACCTGCAATTAGATAATCAAACATTTTGTACGCCTTCCGCTAATGAATCGACGCTCATCGCTATCCGATGCGCATCTAGTGAGTTACCCAACACTAATTTGCTTTCAATGAGTTGCTCCATCTCGCGCGTAGTCCTGTCCCACGAGGACTGCGCGAGAAACTGATCTGCACGCTCCCGAAACTCGGGAGTTGATCCTTCCGCCAAAAGCCTTTCGCCCGCCTCTACAAACTGTTCCGTATTTTCAACAATGCTCACGAGACCTCCTTGCCCGTAAGGAGTAACGACATCCCGTATCGGCGTGGAAATCACGCGCAAACCAGCAGCGAGATACTCAGGAGTCTTCGTGGGGCTTATAAAACGCGTAGAGTCGTTGAGCGCGAAAGGAAGGATGCCAATGTTCCAGCCGGACATATAGGCCGGTAAATCCGCATATGACTTCATCCCAAGAAAGTGAATATTGGGCGCTTTAGGCAGAGAGGCCGCGTCAATTTTGGCTATGGGGCCCAGAAGCACAAACTGCCAGTCAGGACGTTTTTGTGCGACCTGCTTTAGAAGTTGTATATCCATTCGCTCATCAAGGACGCCCGCAAAGCCGAACCGCGGCTTTCCGACCGGTCTCTGATCTTCCGGTTCTGCCTGTATCTGCCGGCTGCGCCCGAAGTGCGACACATCCACGCTGCTCGGAAACAAATAAACCGATGGATGTTGCTTGCGCTTCGCCTCAAAAAGACTCCTGCCGCCTGTAAATACCAGCTGCGCCTGCCGGAAGAGCGCTTGCTCGTTGTTTCTCATGGAGGGAGGTGCGCCAGAAAAAGCGGACAATTCATCCATGCAGTCATAGACCGTCAGCTTGGGATCAAGCCCGCTAGTGAATTCCATGGCTGTCGGCGTGTAATACCAGGCAATATAGTTCTTGATGTTGTTTGCCTTCAGCACGGAACCTAGCAAATTCCCTTGCGCAGAGTTGACCTGTCCTTGATTTAAACCAGAAGGCAGAAATGGCACAAGCACGTGAACGCCGGTTTGAGGACAGACCTGCGTTTTTATGTGCGGTTCAGCCCCTTCTTCAAAGAAAGGTTCCTCAAAAAAGAAAACTCGACGGCTTCTACCAAACCTGCTCATCAGATGCTGGGGTCTTTGGAATACGAAGCCCCACCGGAGATGGGATAAACAGATCAGGTCGATGTCGTTGAAGTTCATGGGTTGAAATATG
>JBJMGL010000167.1:0-12996 GCA_045807985.1 Bryobacteraceae bacterium | reverse complement strand
TGCCTCTTTCTGGTCCATCTCGGCTTTCTATCTTTACGCTCAAAAGGTACTGTTTCCGAAGACCTGGTGGAAGTCAATTGCCTTTTTGCCTATGTTAATGGCTGCTGGCGTAGCACTGACGGTAAGCAATGCAAAGGGCGTTATTGAGGCGCTCTTGGGAGTTCAAACAAGCTTTGCCCGTACGGCGAAATACGCGATCGGCACACAGCGGAAAACGGTAAAACCGGAAGCTTACCGGCGCAAAAGCGGAGTATTGCCTTACATTGAATTGCTCATAGGCAGTTACTTTGTCTACATGGTTGAGTTCGCTATCGAGACCTTGAATTTTTTTGCTGTGCCATTTCTACTCTTGTTCGTTTGTGGATACTATTGGGCCGGGATTTCTACCCTCTATGAGGAGTACCGCGATAAACTTCAGTGGCAGCGAGCCCGCAAGCTGGCGGAAATCTGAGCATACTCCTCTCTTTTCTTAATAAATCTGACAGCATTGAAGTGGCGAACTTGCGTCTTGGTTTAATGGGAGATTAATGAAACTCCAGAGCTACACCATTACGCAAGGAAAAGACCGTGCGCCAGCTCGCTCTTACCTGAAATCCATCGGTTACAGTGACGAAGATCTGAAAAAACCTGTCATTGGCATTGCCAACACATGGATTGGCACAATGCCCTGTAACTTCAATCTTCGGGAGCTAGCCGTTGATGTGGCGCAGGGTATCCGGGAAGCGGGCGGCACGCCCATGGAGTTCAATACGATTGCCATCAGTGATGGAATCACCATGGGAACGGAGGGCATGAAAACCTCGCTGGTGAGCCGTGAGGTCATTGCTGATTCTATTGAACTAGTGGCGCGCGGCCATATGTTTGATGGGATTGTCGCCTTAGTTGCCTGCGACAAAACCATTCCGGGCGCTGCGATGGCTCTTCTGCGGTTGAATGTGCCCAGTGTGGTTCTCTACGGGGGTACAATGCTGCCGGGCCATTACAAAGGCCGGGATATTACCATCCAGGACGTTTTTGAAGCTGTTGGCGCAAATGCTGCCGGGCGTCTGAGTGATGACGAGTTGCTGGCAATGGAGAATGCCGCTTGCCCCGGTCCAGGCGCTTGCGGCGGCCAGTACACGGCCAACACCATGGCTACAGTAATGGAAATTATTGGACTTACACCAATGGGCCTCAACGCCATTCCACAGGTAGATGCACGTAAACATGGGGCAGCGAAACAATGCGGCGAAGTGATCATGAACGCGGTAAGAAAGAATATCCGTCCCCGCGACATTGTAACGCGCGCCGCCATTGATAATGCCATCGCCAGCGTCGCGGCATCCGGCGGCTCAACCAATGCTGTATTGCACCTGCTAGCCATGGCGCGGGAAGCCGGCGTAGCACTGACCATAGATGATTTTCAGGAGCTTAGCAGCAGGACGCCGCTTTTAGCGGATCTAAAGCCTGCGGGAAGGTATACCGCAGCTGATGTGGACAAAGCTGGCGGTATTCCTGTCATTGCCAAGAGACTTCACGACGGCGGGTATGTAAGTTCTGACGCCCTGACCATAACCGGGAAAACGTTTGGAGAACAGGTCGCATCTGTTACCGAAACTCCTGGGCAAGACGTGATCAGACCTCTAGATAATCCCATCAAAAAGTCAGGCGGACTTGTGATTCTGAAAGGTTCGCTAGCGCCGGAAGGGTGCGTGATTAAGGTAACTGGACTGAATCGATCTTCGCAGACTGGTCCAGCCCGCGTCTTTGATAGTGAAGAAGCGGCGATGAAAGCCGTTCTTAGCGGCCAGATCATAGCGGGTGATGTGGTCGTAATCCGGTACGAAGGGCCACGAGGCGGTCCTGGAATGCGGGAAATGTTAGGCGTGACAAGTGCGATTGTTGGCGAGGGACTCTCCGAAAGTGTTGCGCTGATCACTGATGGCCGGTTCAGCGGAGCGACCCGTGGCTTTATGGTAGGTCATGTAGCGCCCGAAGCGGCTGTTGGCGGACCAATCGCGGCTGTGCGCGAGAGTGATTCCATCACGATTAACCTCCAGACGAACAAAATAACCTTAGACATCCCGGCTGCGGAGTTACACGACCGGTTAGCTCATTTCACTCGTCCAGCGCCCAAGTACATAACCGGTGTCATGGCTAAATATGCCGCCTTAGTTGGTTCGGCATCCGATGGAGCTGTAACTTCTCAACCCGCGCTTTAGCTTATGCGAGCTGTAGTGCAGCGTGTTTCTCAGGCCAGTGTTTCAGTTGGAGCAAAAATAGTTGGTGAGATTCGTCTAGGCTTGTTAGTCTTTGTTGGAATACGAGAAGGCGACAATGACACTCATGCCGCAAAGTTAGCAAAAAGAATCGCGAATCTTCGAGTTTTTCCGGATAACGATGGAAAAATGAATTTGAGCCTGCGTGACGTTTCTGGAGAGATGCTTGTTGTCTCTCAGTTTACCTTGTATGGGGATACTACGAGCGGAAATAGACCATCTTATTCTACGGCGGCAAAGCCTGAAGCGGCTAAGCTGTTGTATGAAATGTTTGTCCAACTCTGTAAAGACGAAGGAGTTACGGTAGCAACTGGCGTTTTTCAAGCGCATATGGAAGTTGCGCTTATTAACGATGGCCCTGTAACTCTAATTTGCCACTCAGAAAGTTAGTGAGCATTATTCAAATGCTCTGTGCTACTTACTAAAGTAGGTATGGCAAAAACATCGGCTTCTCCAAATTACGAAATTTTAGAAGCAGCTCTCCAAGGATTAGAGGCACAAAGGCAGAAGCTCGATGAGCAGATCGCTCAAGTGCGGGCCATGATTGGGCATCGGGTTGGCAGGCCGCCAAAGAATGCCCGCTCACAAAGTGCAGGATTTGAGACCGGGCGCGCCGGGGAAGGAACGCGTCGAAATTTAAGTCCAGAGGCGCGCAAAAGAATTGCTGCCGCGCAAAAAAAGCGTTGGGCCGCTTTTCGGAAGAATCAGGCGTAAGCGTTCCAGGCAAATCGCTTCACGATACTCTCGATATCGCCGTCAGCAATAATCTGTCCTCCTTGCAGGAAGACAGCTCTCCGGCTAAGGGCTCGCGCGAAATGGAAGTCATGTGTCGCGATGATCATTGGCTGCTTAAGCGACTGTAGCAGCTGCACGAGGTTGCGTTGGCCAGGAGGATCAAGTGAAGTCGTTGGTTCATCTAAGAGCAATAACTCAGGATTCATTGCTAGCACTCCCGCTAGAGCTACCCGGCGCTTCTCTCCGGCGCTGAGGTGGTAAGGGGCTCGCTGAAAAAGTGGCTCTTTTATTCCTACCTGATATAAGAACTGCTGGGCTTGGTTTTTGGCCTGAATTTCTGGCCACCCTGAATTTAAAAGCCCGAACATTACGTCGTCCAGAACTGTTGGCATAAACAGTTGCTCGTCAGCATCTTGAAATACGATTCCGACCTTGCGCCTGATCTCAGCCAGATTCTTTTTTGATAATTCAAGACCGCCGACTTGAATAGAACCGTGACCAAGTAAGATCCCGTTGATATGTAATAGCAGAGTCGTTTTACCTGAGCCATTTGGCCCAAAAATAACCAGGTTTTCCGCTTTATCGAGTTTCAGCGAGACTTTGTCCAGTACTTTGTTGCCGTCGGCGTATTGATAGGTTAAATCACGGATTTCGAGCGCGGTGCTCATTATATAAACTGCAGACCTATAACAAAACCAAAGCCAAGAGCCAAAGCGCCTAGCTCTCGATACCGAAGCGGAGCGAAGGACCTGGAAGGTAAACTGCCGGAGTAGCCGCGGCTTAACATGGCATGACTAACAACAATGGCCTTCTGATAAGAGCGGCTGAACAGCACAGCAACCATTCCAGACGAGGCTAAAATTGCCAATCGCCTCTTATGTCCGCCGCGGGCTTGAAAAGCAGTCTGCATTGTTTTAACTTGCTCCGCAAGGACGAACAGGTACCGATAAATAACTTGGGTTATACCTAGGAGAAACTGAGGAAACTTGAAGAAAATTGCTGCCGACACGAGATCTGGAAAAGGAGTGGCTGCCATACAAACCAGCACAGTAAGCGCGGATAAGTAGCTTTTCGCTAGGATGGCCCAAGCGCGGCTAGCATCTCCCGCCAGGTAAATTGTTAAAGAAAAGAAACCGACAAAGGGAAATGTCAACATCGATGTCAAAGTAATTTGGAGAACAGGGAGGCGGGCAACGAAGGCGATTAGCAGTACGAAGGACAGATAAATAAAAGCCTGTAAAAATGATGGCGACCGTAATAAAGCTAATCCTATCAGCATTGTTAGCAGGAGGATCAATTTGACGCGGGCATCAAGACCATGCAGCGAGCTTCCTTCACTGCCCTGACGAGGGTAGTTTGGCCGTAGCAACTAGACTCCAAGTGTACTTAAGAATAAGACCGGCGAGTACGCGTAAGTAAATAACTTCCTATCGCACAAGCGAAGTAAACGAGCAAAAGGCCAATAAGTCCAGCACTGACACGGCTCAACCAAGAGGCTCCAAGCAGTTGGATCTGATAGTCGCGTAATGGAGAATGCAAGATAAAGCCGGCGCTGAAGTGTACTTGTAGTTTCTTCGCCAAATGCTCTATGCCGTCTGGAAGAGTTGAAGCAACTATGATTCCGGCAGTTGCAAGCACAATGCTAATAATTGCAATTGCGCCAATCATCTTATAGCGCATAGACTGATTTACGGAAGTATGCATTGGAGGGCTAAACTGGCTACTGACTTCAGGATTGACTCTTTCAATTGCTTTCAAGACAGATACGGTGATTGCACCCTCCGCTATAGCATTGATCGCAAATAGACCAAGTGAAACGGCTAGCAAGGTGCTTGAGATCGGGTTTCCTGACAGCCGCAATTCAGCAAGCGCCAAAACACCGCAAACTAAAACTGAACAAGCACCTCCTAGAAACACGCCGTGCCATTTCCACCGTGTCTGCATGAACGATCTGACCGGCAGGTAGCCAGCCCACACGCCGACTATCGCCATATTAATGATGTTGGGTCCCAAGGCGAGCACGCCACCGTCTTGAAATACCAGCGCTTGAATGATCAGGATAGCGCTCAGAACAAGCGAGGCAGCCCACGGCCCAAAGATAGCAGCTAGAAGCGTGCCTCCGACCAGATGGCCGCTCGTTCCAAAACCAACAGGAAAGTTAATCATTTGAGCCGCAAATATAAACGCGCCCATTACTCCAAGCAAAGCGAAGTTATTGACTTCAGCGTTCTGTTGCGCCCGGCGCGATACAGCAGCGATAGTCGGGAGAGCAATCGCGTCGAGACTGGCCCAAACCGGAGGGGAAAGAAAATTATCCGGAATGTGCATAAACGCCCTTATTCTCTCATTGCTCTCATGAGCGTGTATAAATGGGCTATGATTCTCGGCATTGGAACCGACCTTGTTGAAGTGCATCGTATACGCGAGAGCATCAGCAGGTTTGGGGATCGATTCACCCATCGTATCTATACAGATCGCGAACAGGCTTACTGCAGGAGCAAAGCAAATGCCGCGGAACGCTTTGCCGGAAGATTTGCCGCGAAAGAAGCAGGTATGAAGGCTATTGGAACAGGCTGGCGCCGTGGCGTTACTTGGCGTGATTTCGAGGTGGCGAATGAACCGTCGGGCAGGCCCACCTTAAAGCTTTACGGTGTCGCCGAAAAAATCGCAAAAGACCTGGGTGTGCAGCGCATTTCTCTTTCGCTCACGCATACGGCGCAGGAGGGTTTTGCCATCGTCATACTAGAAGACGGCCGTTAATGGGCCTACAAGCTTCGGCTCGTTGAAGCTGCCGCGGATCGTGCCCGAAGCTGCGCATCTTCTAACTGCTTCGACTCCTGATAGGTAAAAATCATGCGGTGAATCACGGTTAAATTGCCGAGCACGGCAATTGTCCAGAGAACAGGAGCCATACGGTCAAAAAGAGCTCCAATAATAAACAGCACTACGCGCTCAGGTCGCTCCATGAAACCCACTTTGCAGGTGGGAATGATATTTTCGGCGCGGGTGCGAGTGTAGCTAATCATGACCGAAGCAGTCATCACGACCGCTGTAAGAACAACGTAGGAAGGACGATTAATTGTTCCGTAGTAGACCAGCAGCCCAACCAGCAATGCTAAGTCGGAATAGCGGTCAAGAACAGAATCAAAAAAACCGCCAAAGCGAGTGACTTGATTGGTTGCGCGCGCGACACGTCCATCCACCATGTCAAACAGTCCGGCGAAAATAATCACCAGGCCCGCTGTTCTGAATCGGCCCACAGCCAGGAAAGTAGCAGCAACTATGTTGATGACCAAGCCAAAGAACGTCAGAACGTTAGGGTTGATTTTGGATAAAGCAAGACCCCGCACGATCAGCCGAATGATCCTGTTTGCTCCCAAACCGATCGCGCGAGTGTAGGTCATTGCTCCGTCCTTCTACGATGATGCCGCATCGTGAATGGTAGTAAGGCTTAGAATCTCCATCTCCCTCACGCCATCCGGTATCTGAATCTTAACTGTGTCACCGACGCGCTTGCCAAGCAAGCCTTTTCCAATAGGCGAACTCGTTGAAATTTTACCGTTTGTGACATCCGCTTCTTCACTGGTCACAAGATTGTAAGTTAACTCTTCTTCCCTTTTCAAATCAAGCACTACTACTTGCGAGCCAAGACCAACCCGGTCACGAGGGATTTTCGACACATCAACCATCGCGAAATCCCGTAGTCTGGCCTGCAATTGCCCTAAGCGAGCGTTAACAAATGCCTGTCTTTCCTTTGCGGCATGGTATTCCGCATTCTCGCTTAGGTCACCGTGAGCACGAGCTCTGAGAATCTCCTTAGGCAGCTCGGAACGTAACTCGTGTTCGAGCGCCGTAATTTCATCCTGAATCTTCCTTTTCAGATCCTCCATGTGTGGCTCAGACCATTATATCGACAGAATTAAGTCAAATTGTTACAATTATGTAGAGGGGAATCTACTGTCATGGCAAGCAAACCGGCATTCGCTCAGGGTGCCCAAGTCGAGCATGGAAAATTTGGGCTCGGCTCCGTGATTTCATGCAACGACGACTATATCGTAATTAAGTTCGATGACCATGGCGAGAAGAAATTTGTTGCTTCAATGGCTGTCCCTGCCCTGAAGAAAAGCGATCGTCAACCTCCTGTTGAGAAGAGGCGTGCAACCCGGAAAAAGGCTGTTGTTGCGGCGCCCGAAGCCTAGTGCGAGCTTTTGATGCGGGTCGGCGTAGTAGTTTTTCCTGGAAGTAACTGTGACCACGATGCCTGGTACGCGGTTCATCACAACCTGCGGCACCAAGCGGATTTTATCTGGCACGAGTCTGGTTCACTCGGGTCAGTTGATGCGGTGATTCTTCCAGGCGGGTTCTCCTATGGGGATTATCTCCGTACTGGAGCGATTGCGAAGTTTTCTCCAGTGATGGCTGCCGTCAAACGATTTGCGAGTGAGGGTGGGCCCGTTCTAGGAATTTGCAACGGCTTTCAGGTGCTTACGGAAGCGGGATTACTGCCTGGCGCGCTGGTTCGGAATGCAAATTTAAAGTTTGTTTGCCGGACTGTTCCGGTTGAGGTCGTGACTGCGGGTTCGCCTTTTACGCACGATGCTGCAAAGGGGCAGGTTTTGCAGCTTCCCGTTGCTCATGGGGAAGGCTGTTACATCGCTGACGATTCTACTTTAGATCGACTGGAGGCCGAAGATCGGGTTGTGTTGCGGTATCTTGATAATCCAAACGGCTCGATGCGGAACATTGCCGGAATTGTGAATGAAGGACGCAATGTAATGGGCATGATGCCGCATCCAGAACGTGCTTCCGACTATTTAATGGGCAGCACGGATGGTTTAGTCCTACTGAAATCGCTGCTAACCGCATTTACTCACGCATGAGCATCACGCCCGACGTTGTCGCCGCGCATCAGCTCACATCTTCTGAATACGACAGGATTGTTGAGCTGCTCGAACGCGAGCCGACAATCACGGAACTCGGTATTTTCAGCGTGATGTGGAGTGAACACTGCTCTTATAAAAGCACGCGTGTTCATTTAAAGAAGCTGCCGACTGAGAGCAAGCATGTCTTGCAAGGGCCGGGTGAAAACGCAGGCATCATCGATATTGGCGACGGTCTGGCGATTGCTTTCAAGATTGAATCGCACAATCATCCGAGTTTTATTGAACCGTTTCAAGGGGCGGCAACCGGTGTAGGCGGTATCTTGCGCGACATCTTCACGATGGGGGCGCGCCCGATTGCCGTGATGGATTCGATCCGGTTCGGCAAGCTGGATGACAGCAAAACAGGTGACCGGAACCGGCGCATTCTGGAAGGGGTGGTTTCCGGTATTGCGCACTACGGCAATTGCTTTGGCGTGCCGACGGTGGGCGGCGAGTGCGCCTTTGAAGAAAGCTATGACGGCAATCCGCTGGTGAATGTGTTTGCGCTGGGTATTTTCCGCCATGATGAAATTTTTTATGGGAAGGCGAGTGGAGTAGGCAATCCCGTGATTTATGTCGGCGCGAAAACGGGCCGGGATGGGATTCATGGCGCTTCCATGGCGTCAGCGGAGTTTACGGAAGAGTCGAAACAAAAGCGGCCCAATGTGCAGGTGGGCGATCCGTTCATGGAAAAGCTGCTGCTCGAAGCGTGCCTGGAAGCCATGAAAACGGGCGCGATTGTCGGCATCCAGGATATGGGCGCGGCGGGTTTGACGTCTTCGACATGCGAAATGGGCAGCCGCGCTGGAACAGGCATTGAGATCGATTTAGCTCATGTTCCGCAGCGGGAAATAGGCATGACGCCTTATGAAATCATGCTTTCCGAGTCGCAGGAACGCATGCTTCTGGTGGCGGAAAAGGGGCGCGAAGAGGAAGTTTTCCCCGTCTTTAAGAAATGGGGTCTCGATGCCGTAAGAATCGGAGTGGTGACCGATGACGGCACCCTGCGCGTGAAGAATGCGGGCGAGATTGTGGCGGAGATTCCGAACCGGGATCTTGCGGATGAAGCTCCCAAGTACCGTCGTCCGTTTTCAGCGCCTTTGCGGGCGGCACCAGCCCAAGGCCCTGAAATAAAAAGCAAGAATCTTTGGGAAGACCTGCGAGCGCTTTTGGCTTCCGGTGACCTTTGCTCCAAGAGGTGGATCTGGGAGCAGTATGATCACCAGGTCCGCACCAACACGATTGCCGGACCCGGCTTCGATGCCGCCATTGTACGAATAAAAGACGTAAACACGTCCATTGCGATGTCTTTGGACGGGAATGGGCGCTACTGTTCGCTCGATCCGCGAGAAGGCACGAAACTGATTGTGGCGGAGTGCTGCCGGAATTTGTCCACGGTGGGGGCGCTGCCGATTGCGACTACGAACAATTTGAACTTTGGCAATCCGGAGAGGCCGGAGATCATGGGGCAGATTGTGGAATCCATTGACGGACTCGCGGAGGCTTGCCGGTTCTTCGAGGTTCCGGTGACCGGGGGAAACGTGAGCCTGTATAACGAGACGCTTGGCACGCCCATTTTCCCCACGCCGGTGGTCGGTATTGTGGGGACGCTCCCAACGGGCTTGCCGGTGCCCAGTACGTTTGTCGGAGAAGGGGCTACGGTGATTGTGCTCGGTGGTCTTGGCAACCCAACTCGTGAGGAGTTTGGCGGGACTCAGTATGCAAAGGTGATTGAAAATACGCTTTGGGGAAAACCGCCGCGGCTTGATATGGATTACGAAAAGCGCGTCGGGGATGTTGTCCGGCAACTGGTGCGTACACGGGCGGTTCAGTCGGCTCATGATCTCAGTGACGGTGGTTTGGCTGTGGCGCTGTCGGAGTGCTGTTTTGGTCCCAATGAGATTGGGGCGGAAGTCCGGCTCGATTCGGATCTCCCGCCCGAGTTGCTTCTGTTTCACGAAGGGCCGTCCCGGGTTTTAGTCTCCACGGCTGAGCCGGAGCGGGTTTTTGCGGCATCCAAAGAAAAGGGTATTGAAGCGCTCTCAATTGGGGTTACACTCAAGTCGAGAGTGAAAATTCAGAATCGGGATCAGATCCTAATCGACGGTCGCGTCGAAGAACTGAAGGATCTTTGGAACGGCTCACTCCAACAACTCCTTCACAATCCTGTACTGGTGCCAACTTCATGATCGACTCCGAAGATTCATGTCCATTCGATAAGCTCCATGAGGAGTGCGGGGTATTTGCCATTCATGGGCATCCGGAAGCGGCAAACCTGGTTTACCTGGGTTTATATGCGCTTCAGCATCGTGGTCAGGAGAGCGCGGGCGCGGCCTCGAGCGATGGGCGCAAGATTCATAGCGTGCGGAAGATGGGGCATGTCGCTGACATTTTCACTCCGGATGTTTTGAATCAGTTGCCGGGCGCTCTGGCGATTGGGCATACCCGGTATTCGACGGCGGGTGACGCAACGCTCAAAAACGCGCAGCCGCTGTCGGTGGCGTGCAGCAAGGGACAGGTGGCGGTTGCGCACAACGGTAACCTGACGAATGCGATTGAGCTGCGCCGGGATTTGGAAGCCGATGGATCGATCTTTCAATCCACGAGCGATACCGAAGTCATTCTTCATCTGGTGGCGCGATCCCGTGAGCGGACCTTATCGGGCGCGCTGCGGGATGCTCTTTTGCAGATTGAAGGCGCGTTCTCATTGGTCTTTCTAGCGGAGGATCGCATTATTGTGGCCCGCGACCCGCATGGGTTTCGACCGCTCGCGATGGGTCGGCTGGAACTGCCGGACGGCAAAGTGGCTACGGTGTTCGCCTCCGAAACGTGCGCTTTTGATCTGATCAACGCTACATACGTCTCTGACGTGAAGCCGGGCGAGATGGTGATTGTGGGTCCGGAAGGAATGACGCGTGAGTATTACACAACGCCGGGAGTGACGGCGCACTGTTCGTTTGAGCATGTGTACTTCTCGCGGCCAGATTCCATTGTTTTTGGCAAGCCGGTAGCCGAGTCGCGGGAACGGATGGGACAGTTACTCGCTATCGAGCAGCCGGTGGAAGCGGACGTGGTGGTGCCGGTTCCTGATTCGGGCGTATCGGCTGCGATTGGGTATGCGGCGGAGTCCGGAATACCGTACCGGCAGGCTTTGATCCGGAATCATTATGTAGGACGAACGTTCATTGAGCCGTCGCAGGCGATTCGGGATTTTGGAGTGAAGCTCAAGCTCAATCCGGTACGGCATTTGCTGGAAGGTAAACGGGTCGTGCTGGTGGACGATTCGATTGTGCGCGGGACGACCAGCCGCAAAATTGTTCGCATGGTGCGGAACGCGGGTGCGCGCGAGGTTCATCTGCGAATTTCTTGCCCTCCTACCATATCGCCCTGTTATTACGGCGTAGATACTCCTTCGCAGAATGAGTTGATTGCCGCCAATAACAGCGTGGAGCAGATCCGGGAGTTTGTGGAAGCAGATTCTCTGGCTTATCTGAGCCATGATGGGCTTCGAGACTCGATCAAGGACACGGATCGGCAGTTCTGCTATGCATGCTACACGGGGAAATACCCGACGCTTGTGCAGATTGGCGAGATTGTGATGGCGAAGACGGGTTGCTGTTAGAGGATGCAATGAGTACGTTTATTGATAGGCAATACGCTCATGACTTGATTGAACGTCTCGATTCTTCCATGGTCGTAACCGCAGAAGAGGAGCAAGCAATTCGACGCTTGGAGGCTTGGTTTGACTTTGTCAGGCAACGGGAGTTGATTGATCCAGTTCGTTTAGGATTTGCTCGCGGATTTGGTCCGTTACTTTAGCGCGATCTTTTAGGGTCAGGGTTTGCGTGTCGATGGGCTTGAGAATGCGCAGGGTTACTTTTCCGGATTGGACGATTCCAGCGCCGTAGGGGAGAACCTCTCTCGTTCCGATCATAACTAACGGAACAAGAGGAACACCGGCTTTGATAGCTATGTAGGCTCCGCCTTCTTTGAAAGGGCGCAGGATGCCGTTGCGAGAGCGTCCGCCTTCGGGAAAGATCAGAAGGGAGATTTTCTTTTGCCGGATGACTTCGGCGGCTTGCTGCATGGTTTTTACGGCGGCTCGCGGGTCTTCGCGGGGTACGGGAATGTGTCCGGCGCTGCTGAGGTGATTCCCAAGAAGCGGAATCTGGAAGAGTCCGCGCTTGGCCAGGAAGCGGAATTGCACGGGGATGTGGGCCAAGGCTACGGGCGTGTCCATGTAGCTTAGGTGATTGGCGATAAAGACATAACTTCCCGCTGGGTCGATTTGCTCGAGCCCTTCTATGTGGACCTTGATGCCTCCGGCGGCGAGCAAGGTTTTGGCCCAAGCGCGCGCCAGCCGGGATTGTACGATGCCCGTGCGGTCAAAAAAGGAAACAAGCAGGCTTAGCGTTCCGAAAAAGGTGGTCGCCAGGATGACAGCGGGGTCGGCTACTATGAGGCCGCGGAGCCTTCTCATGAAGCTCTTATTTTACGAGGGCGGCTCGGGCTTCTCCTACTACGAAGAGCGATCCGGTAAAGAAGATGATGGCGTCTGGGGGGGCGGTGTGGGCTACCTCGATGGCTTCTCCTATGGATTGTGTGATGGTTGTGTTGGGATGAGGGGCGATTTCGGCTATGGCTTCGGGACGCAGGGCGCGCGGAAAATTGGGGGCTGTCACGATGAGGTGATCGGCCAAGGGGAAGAGTTGGGTTGTGACCTCTTCGATGGCTTTGTCGCGCATGGCTCCGTAGACGATCCAGACTGGGCGCTTCGCGTAGAATTCGCGGATGTAGTCCCTTAGGGCGGCGGCTCCGGCCGGGTTGTGCGCTCCGTCAAGAACGAAATCCGGGTTGTGTGAGACGTATTCCAGGCGTCCGGGCCAGCGGGTTTTTTGTAAGCCCTTTTGGATACTTTGTGTTTCGATTTCTAGGCGTTGGCACGCTTCTATGGCTGCTACTGCGTTATCAATTTGGTGTTTGCCGGGAAGCGGGCAGGTGTAGCGAATGCCTTCCGCTTCGAAGGAGCAGCCCTGGGGTGTTAACTCTATGTTTGTTAGGTCAGTGTCGGTGGTGGTTGT
>JBJMGL010000166.1:0-9056 GCA_045807985.1 Bryobacteraceae bacterium | reverse complement strand
TAGCCGCCTTCACCTGGGACGTATTCAGCCGCCAATGACTAAACAGATGCGCCAGAATACGCCGCGATCCTTTGAGGAAAAATGGTGAAGAATGTTCTTCATGGGGAATCAGGAGACTCACTAAGCTCTTAGCGCCCACCGGATCGGTAAACTCCTGTTCCAATTGCCAGTGGAAGCAGCGGTCGTCTGCCGCGTTGAAGAGGTAATCCACCTCCGGGCGGTAGAACTCCGCGACATATTCGCGCTTGAGGTCCGTGAAGATCACCGGCCAACCCCGCGCCATCGCCTGCTCTGCCAGACTGCGGAGCAAACTCGATTTGCGCGTGCCCGGTGCGCCGCACACCAGCATGTTTTGGGCTTCCGTGCGCTTGTCTAGATAGAGTTTCATTCCGTCTCGATGTAAAAACCTTTCTGTTTACGCGGAATCAGCCGATTCCAGGCTCGATGACTGATGAGGCTTGCTCCCCGCAGCACCTTGCCGTCCCACGAATCCCTGGCGGCATTTTGAGTAGACTTGATCGCCCACAGCAGCAGCGGGACAAATGCCAGCAGTGCTGCCAGCTCGGGCAGCCACAGAAACCACCAGATGGGTTTGCCTTCGTAGATATTCGCTTCCAACCAACTGCGAAAAGCAGCCGGATCTTTTACAGCGCGTGTCTCCCGGTGCAGTACGCCGCCATCGGCTAACGTCGCCAGTTTCCCGCCCGCGTTGATGATGACTGGCTGCGCTTCGGATCGCGGCAGGTTGACGCTCAAGGCGGCATACGTCCCGAGATATTCCCGCTGCAAAAGGGGCCTGGATTGCTTCAGGCCCGCCATTGCGCCGGTAAACGCCAGCACTGCCGCCACGACCGGCACGGCGTATTGCCACGGCTGCTGAGGGTACTGCGGACGCTCAGTCATTTTTGGGCCAAAAGGAATCGAGTAGGGAAGTGCTTGACTGCCATTGCTGCGCTAACGCCCTATTCTGCTGCTGCCACAGGCCGGAATAAGCGTTTGCTAGACCAGACAGATAGGCAGGAGTTGAATTGCTCACGCTTCGATGCGCCCGCCGCGATGCTTCGCTCAGGGCATCCCAAAGGATTGAGCCCTGGGCAGCGGTCAACCCTTGCCCCTTATCGAGTTGTTCTTTGATTTTTGCTAGTTCCTTCATGCGGTTATACCGCTCCTTCTACCATGCTTTTTCGTAGAACTGGCGTTCCCGCTCTGCGTGCCGTACCCGCTCGCCTTCGGTGATTTGCCGCTCCCAGTCCCGCACGCCCTGGAGTGCGCCCGCCGCGTAATCGTGGTTTGCGTAGACGCCGAAACCCTCCGTATGCGCCTTCTCTAAGTTTGTTTCATACCCTTTACGGATGCTCTCGGCAAATTCCGTCTGCGCTCCCTTGACTGCCGCCATATATGTCAGCGGTTCGCTGTGGTGCTCGCGGACGTGCTCATACAGCCGCTCTCGTGCGTCCTGGTACTCTCTGCTTTCGGGATCAATCTGTGTCATTCGGTTATACTCCTTTTTGTGCTCTCTACCATGCGCGTATCCGTTCCGTGTGCCATGCCCGCGCTCGTTCTGCCTCCTGGTGATCGATTCTCAGTTCGGATGGCTGGAGCCGCGATAAGCTCTCCCTTACTTCCCGGTCATCCTGTAGATTGTAATTATTAAGTATGCCTTCCGTGAGTCTGGCCTGCTCGCCGTCCGCAAATGGCCGCATCAGTTCGTTTTCCTTTTCCCGTGGTGCGATCACTTCTTTGATGCGCTCTGCCTCCCATTCTTTGACCGCTTGCGCTGCCCCCTCTGAAAAATTGAGGCTTTTGTAGGGACCTACTGCTTTCTCGTGATAGTCCTGGATCGCATCCCGATAGCCGCCTGAAACACCCCTGATGGAATCCAATTTGTCGCTTGGTATGCGGACCTCATCTCCCGTGTGGGCGTGTGTTTCCCGCATGTGCTCTCGCAACTTCTCGTATCCTTCTTTGTATCGCTCGTCTGCTGTATCGCTCATGATTTATACTCCTTGTGCTAAAAATGCTTTCTCTAGACTGCCGTGCTGCGCGATCAGCGCGTCACGTTTGGGGTTACTGTTCGGATCGTTGGCGTAGGATAACGCCGCTGCCGGGTCCACATGAATTTCGACTACCTTCGAGTGATTGTCGCTCTTGATGAGGGCGTGCCGTTTCTTCTGCAAGCCCGCGAATACCTCCTTTTCCTTTTCGTTTAATTTGAATGTTTGAGCGTAGAAGTCGAAATCCGCGCCGGGATTCGCCAGCAGGATTTTCGTGGGGCAAATCTCGTTCACTAGATCCAGCATCCCGGCCTGTTCCAGCGAGTGCGCGGACTGTGTGACCAGCCCGATCCCGCCGTTATGCTTGCGCCACGTCAAGCCCGCTGCCAAAAAGAACTGCTTCGCCTGTTCATGCTGCCCCACCAGCTTCCAGCACTCATCCGCCCATAGCTGCTTGAAGCTCGATAGGTTTTTCGGATCATAAACAATCTGGCTGATGCGGTTAAAAACGTAGAAGAACAACGGGTCCACCACTTGCGGGAAAAGTTCCATGCCCGCGAAATCGAAGCACTGAAAGCGCGAAATCGATAGTTCATCCTCCGCGTTGTCGAACCAATCGCCGTACTGCCCGCCCTCTACCCACTGGTGGAGAGCGAGCATCAGGTGTTCCGGTAACTGAAGTTCACTTAAGCGGTTCGCCGTTTTAATCGCCCGCCAAATCTGCCGGTCATCTTCCGCCGTTGGTTGATACCGGCTGTTCGTCAACAGGATGCGGACAAAGGCATACAGGAAGTCTAGATTTTCCTTAGTCTTTTCCAGCTTGAACGGGTTAATTTTGGGGCGCTCATGCTTCAGTGAGACGTAAGAGCCGCCGTGCTTTTCCGTAATCTGCTTATAGCTGCCGCCCACGTCTAAGATGAAGGTCCAGGGATTATATTTCTGCGAATGATCGATACACAAGTTAGTGAAAAACGATTTGCCCGTACCCATGCGCCCGAAGATCAGCACCCCGAGTAAATCATCTTCGTGCAGGTTGAACCAAAACGGCGTATGGTCTACCGTTTCGAGCGTCAGCATGTGTTCCCGGTTTAAGTGCTTGTTGCGGCTCTCGCCCTGCCAGTGGGCATAGAACATGCCTAGATCAATCGCCTGCGCTAGATCCCACTGCCGTACCCGCTGCCGGAACTTTTCCCGATGCTTGGGAGTCGTTCCCGGCATCAACCCGAGATAGGGGCCGCAGGCATAGCTGGTTTCGCGCAACAATGACCCTTGGTAGTTCCCGACGATGCTCATGAGCTTGGTAGCCGCCGTGCCGCTCTCCTTGCCCCAGGTGATCGCCGTGAAAGCCTGCCAAGCGTGAACCTTATCCGCTAACGCACCGATGGCCCTGTTCACCTCATCCACCTTTTTCACCGCTACGTCGTCATACACGACGCCCTCCATGCTGCCTTGCTGGAAGATGACTTGCAGAAGCGATTGCCAGCTTTTCACGACCTTGACTAAATTCCAATGGCCTTCCGCGCTACGCAGCCGCTTCAGCGCCTTATCGTTTGATTCCCGCTTCCATTGCGAGCAGATAATCAGATTGCCCGGAACCGACAGACATTTGCGCATCATGCCTGCAAAGGATTTCTTGGGCAGCTTGCGCAGGGTGAGCACTTCGGGCCGGGTGCGGTGATTCCGAATCCCTGACGGCTCAATCGTGAGCATGTTCGAAGTCAAATGCTGATCGATGTTGTTGTCGTAGTGCAGTACTTCGGCTGCCGCTATCTCTGGATCTAAACTTGCCAGCAAGCGCAGGAACCAGAACGCTTCCGCCAATTCACCGACCTCAAGCGAGCCTTTCTCCAGCAAGCGCAGACCGAGTAGATCATTTACTGTTTCCTGTAGCATCCTGAAGCCGCTATCGAGCGTCCGCAGGGAAGCATTGAGCTTTTTGCGCGATAGCTTCATCAGGGATCGGCTCATGTTAATCCCGATGGCCCGCTGTGGCTCATACACGAGCGCTAGATAGAGCTTCATCGTCACCAGCGGCTTCGCCCTACCCTTGTCTTCCAGGAACGTCTTACGCCGCTTTGCCGTGATTTCAACCACCGGGTTACTCTGCTCCGTCTCGGGCAGTTCCGCGCCGTCCAGCTTCACCAGATAGGTCATGATGCGGATTTCATCCGGCAGCGAAACAAACGCCGCCAGCAATCGCCCGTGCTGCGCTTCCATCTCTTCGTCCGTCCGGCATTCGCCGTCAATGCCCTCCATTTCCGCTAACAGGACCGTCTCACCCGCTTTCGTCACAAAAGCGTGATCGGTGAGAAACTGATGCGGGCCGTAGACGGAGTTTTGCGGTTTACCGATGTCCATAATTACCTCCGCAAATCCAGGCGAACAAAAACAACAGCATCGGTGCGCCAATTAGGAACGCGATAAAATATTCACAGCACCGCCGAAAGCGGGCCTCTGCTACCAGCATTCTTTCAATCTCTTCCCGGTTACTCATTCGCCTACCCCTTTGCAGGTCACGTCTAAATCTTTCGTGAGCGGCACATTCAACCGCGTACCCTCTGGAATCGTAATCGTCGGCGGACGGTTCAAATGCGGCTCCAGGATGCGGGCCGCTACCTGCGCGGTGCCGCTTGTCATATTCGACATCACTTGCGAGCGCGGATCGTATCCGCCTCCCTGATAGCCTATACTCAGCGAGGCTCCCTGGATCAGTGCCACCACAGCAGCCGTCGCAATCAGGGAAGCGGTATGGTTATTTACTTTTCCGGTCATACCTGCCGCTCCCTGCTGATCTAATCCCGGCTCTTTCCCTAAATCAATCGTGCAGAAATGCTGATCGTTACTAAATACTTTGATCGCGTGAAAAGCAACCGCTACCCGATGTTGCCCGAACGATCCGACGCGCTCCGCTTGCCCTAATAACCACGCACCTTGCGGTATGACTAACTGCCGCGTGCGCGGGACATAGACATCACTGGCGACATGCGCGTACACCGGGCCGGTAAACTCGCCTTCCAGTCTGGAATCGAGCACCGCTGCAATGGCAGTTCCTTCGGGTAACGTGCGATCAGGATTCAGCCTCACTGCTTCCGCTTTCGCTTCACTGCTCTGCTTCGGTTGCTCTGCCGCTTTCTCCTGCTGCGCGGCCTCGACCTTGACCACGTTATCGGCAAACGCGGATTCGATTAACTTTTTACGGCGTTCCGCCTGCATTTCTTTCATAGGATCGATGGGCGGCTGTGCGCTTGCTCCACTTCCTTGCGTTCCGTATCCCGGATTTCCCGGCGCTGTTTTCTGGGGATTGTCGGTTAATCCGTTCGGCGGTTCCTGCTTCCGTTCCTTCTTTTCCTCGATGACCGGCGCGGGTTTTGTTGCTGCTGCCGCTACAGGGCCGGTCAGTCGATGCGTAAAGCTCCAAATAAACACAAACAACAGACACCCCGCGCTCATCATTCCTTTGGCTCCCAGGTTGCGCAGCCACCGCATCTTAAACGGTCCTTTCGGCTGCGCTTGTTCAATCTGTTCAATCGGTTCCTGCATTAATGAAACATTCCTCTCTTCATGCTTGCCGCCGCTCCAATCGCATTACTGGAAGCGCTCGCCGTGCCTTTGAAAATATCCGAATTGGCGTTTTGGGCACGCATCCCGATTAAGACCCAAGCGAACATCAAGCCAATCATCTTGGGCGCGACGGCGGTAAACATGTCGGCGTCATACTGCCCGTGAAACGTGTCCGCCAGAAACGATGTCACGCTGGTCGCAGCGCAAAACACAACCGCTGACGAGACGACGCGAAGAAAAGCGTTCTCCCAGAGCGCATGAATCGCATTCCTCGGGATATGAGCGAGTGCCGGAACCATCAGCATCCACAACAGCAGCGGGAGCACCACCGTGATAACGCCGACCATGCCGTAAGAAACGATCATGGCCCACCAGCACCAAGCCTGGAAAAATACAATCGCCGTTTCTCCAATCGCCGCCGCGATCCGCAATTTAATTCCAAATTCAAATACGCCGCCGCTTTGATTCATGAATCCCGCCAGTTGGTTATACATGACATCGAGTACGCCCATATCCATTCGCTTGGCGAGAAACGTGCAGATGGCGCTCGGTAGCTGGTGCAGGCTCAACCCGAATGCCAACGGCGAGTAGTAGAAGGTGTATGCCGCATTCACGAACACGAAGCGCAGCCCGTATTTCACAAAGAAATTCAGCAGTCCTTCCGGCGCAAATCCCTTCTTCATCAGCTCCCAAATCAAAACAATGGCCGATACGGTAAGGAACGCTTTGTAACCGTAGTTCAAGTTAAAATCCCCATAGCGCGAGCTAAAAGCGTCTATGGGGTCCTGTACGTAACTGAATCGGAGATCAGGCATTACGGGGCCGTCCTGTTGGCATCCCCGACATGCCCGTAGCCGCCATTCTTTTTCTGAATCGCTTTGGCCCGTACGCTCGGCTGTTCACCGCACGCCGTCAGCAGCGAAGAAACAAGGATCAGAATCACCAGGAAGACCTTGACTGCATTCACTTCGCATCTCTCCAGAGTCCATCCGTCACTCTGCCGTACCCGCTGCCGATCTCTTTAATCCGCTGATCGGATTTCATCTGCGCTTCGAGTGCGGACGCCTGTTCTTTCGCGCCCGCCACTTCCAGACTCAGGCGGGAAACATTCGCGGCCGCATCGAGCGTCAACGGCTGCCCGTTCGCTTCCTTGATGGCTTCGTTCCCTACCTGAATCTGTCGCAGCAGCCGTGAGAGCTTGCCCGCGTCCGATGTATCGCTATAGGTTTCCATCGCATCCTGCCCACGCTGCAAGACTCCCGACCAGGTAGGATGCGCAATGAAATGCGCTGCCTGCTCCACGTTATGCTGCGCTTTTTGCTCGGTTGCATACAAATCAGCCGCCTGCTTAATCATCGAGATTCCCTGCGCAACGAGTTGCGACAGAAATGCCAGATCCGCGCCGAACATATCGGCTTTCGCTTTCGACGGGACCAGCAACCCGGCACTCAGTACCGCTACCAAAATAAAACTAGCTTTCCTTTTCATGGACTGAAATCACTCCTTTTTCTACGGCATTGTAAAGCCGCTCGTTAAATATGCGTTCCGTTCTCTTCATGGTTAAGTAAGCAGTTGCCACAACCAAGGCAACGCCTGGGACCCCCATATACACGGAAGTCCATCCGCAAACGAGCAACCCCCAAGCGTAGGGGTCTTTCGCTAACTCGCTAATATTCTTTTTCACTGTCATCCTCCAAAATCACCAACGTAAACGGTTCACGTACGTACGGATCGTAAGCGCACGCTTGCTGAAACTCGAAACACGCCGGGATGAGTGCGAGCGCATCCCGGTCATATTTCGCCAGCCATTGAGAGAGGAAACACGCGGCAACGAAAATACCCGCAGAGTAATCCCATCGCCACTTGAGCGCCAGCCCTAAACAGACCACCACGGCGGTATAAAATACCGCCCGGTGCGTGTTGAGAATCAAGAGAGGATCATTCAGAACCTCCGTTGTCTCGCGTGTGACTTTCATTAGTGTTTGCCTAGAGCCGCAAGAATGGAGTCATAGTGAAATGCACCCCAAATGGCAACCGTAACCCCCGCGATCTTGCCAGCGGCCCGTATACCACTAATGAAGAACGTACAAATTGCGCATATGATGGCTATCGCCGCTATCGGGTTAATAGCCCTCGTAGCGATTCCCAAGAGCCAATTGAAAAACTCATTAGCTGGATCCAAATTACTAACCTCTCTTCCTGAATTTGATAGAACTTTTACCAACCGACAATTCACCGACCTCAAGCACGCCCTGTATTTCATACAGTCCGTTTGCAAAAGTAGGATTCAACTTACTGGGTTTCCCGTCTTTTACACTCCAGACGCTCGGTAGTTCCGGCGTATCGATCTTGATGTAAGTAAAACCTTTCACACTGTAAATCTCGGGTTTAAATTCCGGCTTGCCCTTACGGTCAAATAACTCGTAATTGACCCGTACATCCTGCGCTATTACCTGTGTGATCGCTGCGGTTTCCGCCGCGTGTTGCTTCTGTCCCTCTAAGAGCTGCTGACGAAGCCGTATGATCTCGCTTGTTACAGCAGTAAGCTGCTCGGCGGGAACAAAGGCAGGGGCCGTAACGTCCGCATCATCCTGCTGAATAAATACTTTAAGATCCGCATGCGCTCCCCTTTTCTTTGAGATTTCCTCTACTAGGAACGTGGCGTGCCGCCCGTTCGTGAGCGGTACGTTTACGGTCGTCCTTTCTCCTCCGCCCACTTCCGGGAGATCTTGCGGTTCGATGTAGAGCGTGTTGCCCGAGACATTGCACCGAAAGAATGCCGGTTTCCCTACTCTCAGCTCCATCGGCTGTACGCCTTTCGGAAAGTGAATCTCAGTCACGTATCCGTTCTGCGCGTAAAGCGGAATAATGTCCATGTCGTGCAGTACTACGGTTCTCGCTGTCGTACTGGGATCTCCCGCTAAGACTGCCGCCAGCAGAAAAGGAAACATCATATTTTCACCCACACCATCATGCAGACGGCCAATAACAGCACGAGATACATGACGGCAAAACCGAGAAGCATCCTTTTCATTCGGTCGCTGCCGAAAGCACCAGCAAATAAGGACAACATCAGCAATGCCGTGGAGGTGATTTGCAGTATTCTCATCGTTCCGGCTCCCATCTGTCGGTTTTCACTAGCCAATTCTTCATTTCTGGATCGTCATCAAACCAGCCGTTGCCCGCCAAATCTATTTCATCTTCCAGCAGTCCGCAGACTTTAAAAGCCGCCTGTTCCGGTTGCGGTTCTGACTCGATAATTTGCTGAATCCGCTTTCTCATTTACGCTCCTTCTTTTCGTTTGCCAGCGACAACCAATACTTCATCCCCGGATCATCATCAAACCAGCCATTGCCATCCAAATCCAACTCCTCTTCCAGGTATTCGCAAACCCTAAAAGCCGCCCGCTCCTTTTCTGAATCAGCCTCGATAATTTGCTGTATCTTCTTTCTCATTCGCACTCCCCTTTCTTGCTGCCAGCGAGCGCCCGCCGCTCATCCC
>JBJMGL010000165.1:0-3505 GCA_045807985.1 Bryobacteraceae bacterium | reverse complement strand
CCAAACGGCAAAGTAGTCGACGATAACACCCTGATAACAGCCAAGGTGGATCAATTATTCGGCTTGAATCGCTTGGCGGCTCGTTATACCTACACCGATAAGACCAATTCCAGCCCTGCCTATTTATTGAATCCCAATAACCGGCTTTACGGCGGAAATAATGGAGCGATCTCTTTTACAGAATCGATTAGTCCGTCGGTGGTGAATGAGGTCCGGGCTGGTGTCCAACAGTTCCATGCATTTCGCGGCCCGCAACCTATTGTTCCGCCCATTACGCAAACTCTCGGATTACCGACCTACCCGGGTACGATCGCCTGGCCGAGCTTCTACTTCGATCCCACTTACACCTTGAGCGGCATTGACCGCGACAATCCGCAGGATGCGCCGGGCGTGACCATCAGTTTCGGAGATAATCTTTCCTGGACGCGCAGCAAGCATGAACTGAAATTCGGCTTCTTCTTCCAGAACACGCAGGTTAATACTTACGAAACCGGCCAGCCGGGCGGCGATTACAACTTCTCGGGCAACTTTACGGCGCTCATGGATCCGGCGTCCGGCCGCCTAGGAACAGGAACCTACGACCAGTCGGTCGTCGATACCGGCGCTGGCCTGGCGGATATGTTGCTTGGATATGTCGATACCGCCAATCTCAACATCGTGCCTAAATTCTATACGCGGCAAAGCAACTATGCTGCCTACGTACAGGACAACTGGCGCGTTACCCACAACCTGACGTTGAACCTTGGGCTCCGTTATGAGTACTGGACTCCCTTCTCGGATAAACGGAATCAGATCTCGACTTTAAATCTTAACGCTCCTGGCGGTCCCGCGGTGGTCTATGCGGGATCACTCACAGACAGCGGGATCTCGCCAGCAGTCATCGGCGGTTATCAGGCCGCCGGGCTCAAACTCCAGTCAGCGCAGCAAGCTGGATTCCCATCGTCCTTATGGAGTATGTCAAAGAACAATTGGGCACCGCGCGTGGGATTCGCTTACCAGGTGAATGAAAAAACGGTTGTGCGCGGCGGTTATGGCATTTACTACTGGGTTATGCCGCTGGTGCAATATCATCAGAACACCCGGCATAACGTACCATTCAGTTATAGCTATCTCAGCGCGGTGGACAACAATAATCCCACGGGAGCTGAGCTAGCCTTCCCGGCAGGCGGCAGCCTCTTTGCGAATCAGTCTCCGGCTGCGCGAACCCTGGGCAACGACTTTATCGATCCAAGTTCCTTGAATATTTCGCAGAACAACGGCTGGAATATTCTACCCTGGGATCCGAATTATAAGACGCAGAGAGCGCAAGAGTGGAACTTTTCCATTGAGCGCCAGTTGCCCGGACGTCTAGGGGCGCGCATCTCGTATGTCGGCACTCACAGCAGTAACTTGATCAATTACGATCCTATTAACGCTCCCGTTCCGCGTCTGCTCGCCCCTGGGCTTACAGCTGTGCAGCGGCGACCTTATCCCGATTACGCCACTTCCAGCACGAATTCCATGGATCTGATGCGGTTTGTCGGTTATGCGAACTCAAACCAGTTACAAACCGAGTTGAAGAGCAATTACAAAAATGGCTTGGTTCTCCAGGGCTTCTTTACCTGGCAGCGGACGCTGACTACGTCAGAAGGCTCTAACAATTCGTTTGGCGGTTTGGAAATGGTGCCGGCCTCGCTGACCAATAATGCTTCGGTCGCACAACGCTTGCGCGCCATCTATGCTCCGGATGGAGAGTTACCTGTTTACACCATCAGCTTCAATGGAAATTATGAACTGCCGTTTGGCGAAGGCAAACATTTCCTCTCTGGCAGTAACGGATTTGTGAAGCGGCTGGTCAGCGGCTGGAACGCTTCCGCTTTCCAATATTGGAGGAGCGGGTTGCCGTTCTCTCCGTACTACAGCGTTCGGGGTTCAGTGACCCGGCTCGCCCCTGGTAAGAACGGTATTCTTCCGGCGGATCAGCGCCAAGCGGCGCGATGGTTCGATGCCAGCGTTTACCGGTCCGATCTCCCCGGTCAAGCCCCTTACAATGGTCAGACATTCATCCAGGTCGATCCGCTACAAGGCGATTTCCTGAACAATATCCCGCGCAATTACATGACGGGACCGGGGTTCTATGACATTGACGCTTCCTTTTACAAGCTGACGCCCATTACGGAAAGGGTTCGGTTACGCATTGAAGCACAAATCTTTAATCTTCTGAACCACAAAAATTTTGGCCAACCAAACAACCAGGGCGTAATCACTTCTGGTGTCAGCGGCGCTCCCGGCACGGTTGGCGCTCCGCCCCGCACGGTTCAATTTCAAGCCAAAATTCAGTTCTGACGAGTCATCATGTTGGGGCGGTCTTCTAAACCGTCCCTGTTTTGTTTGCACATGCATCATTTGAAAACTTACTTCTGGGGAACCGCCTTTTTACTGGGCAGCGCAAGTGTCTCTTATGCAAGCGCATTAATGCTGCCCTCGCCCGTTCTCGACCGTGACAAACAGGTCGAGGTTGTCTATCAACTAGGTAGCCAGCATACTGGCAAAGCGAACGTGTCATTACGCTGGACCGATAGCCTCGGCCGGGAGGCCGAAAGTAGGATTTTTGCTGTTGATCTCAGCGACGAGGATCATTTCAGTTTTCCCCTGGATCTTCGCCGTGCTGTTGCAATGAAGAACACACTTCATGTTCACTTGTCTATGGATAACAGGAGCAAAAAGGGTGAAACGCAACACAAGGAAGAGGATGAGGAAATCAACTTTGTGGCCCGACCCCCAGGGCGCGAGTGGCGGGATTACATGATCGTCATGTGGCAGAACTACCCCGCCACCCTTCAGCCTGCCCTAGAGAAACTTGGCATTAATGCCGGAGAGTACAAATACAAAAGCCATGCTCTTCCGGAGTTTTTAATCGACAACAATATGCGCTGGTATTCGGAGGGGATCGGAACTGATTTCTATTCGACCTATCACCAATGGCGAGCGGATCGTCCTTACAACTGGGATCTTCTGCAGGCGAAAGAGCTTTATAGAAAGGATCCTTCCAGCGTAGAGGCTTTCAAGCGCCACCCCAGTTTCTGGGACCCGGAGTGGCGTCAGAAAATTCACGACCGCCTAGTGGAAGACGCTCGCAAGAACTCGCCCTATCGTCCGCTGTTCTATAGCTTGGGTGATGAAACCGGAATCGGAGAACTGGCTGGCTTTTGGGATTTTGATTTTTCTGACCAGTCGCTCGTTCCCATGCGGATTTGGCTGCGTGAGCGGTATGGAACACTCAACGCTTTAAACCGTGAGTGGGACACTCATTTCGCCTCCTGGAATCTGGTCACGCCCATGACCACGCAAGAAGCGATGCAGGTAAAGGACGATAACTTCGCCTCGTGGGCGGATCTTAAGGAGTGGATGGATATCTCGTTTGCCGATGCGCTGCGGATGGGAACCGATGCTGTCCACGAAGTAGACAAAGACGCTTATATTGGAATCGGCGGTGGTCAGATGCCCGGCTGGGGCGGGTACGATT
>JBJMGL010000164.1:0-23600 GCA_045807985.1 Bryobacteraceae bacterium | reverse complement strand
TCCAAACAGCGGAAGATCCTCCAAACCAGGGAAGGATCAGCTTGGATGCTAAAGGTTGCACCAGGAAAAGCAGACAAGCACTGGCAAAGATCGTGATTCCGAACAGTGTGGGTAGCAGGGGGAGAAAGCGATGAGCCTTCACTCTCCCGGCGAGCGGTGCATCCGCGGCAAAGGTAGACAAGTCCGAGTTTCACCTCATATGGGTGGTGCAGCCATTCTCATGAAGCCTAGCAAATATCCGGCAGCAAAAACTTCTGCTGCTCACCTAGCGCCGCAGTGACCGCCTCTGCCGCTAAATACCCGCTCCGGACTGCTCCCTCCATCGTCGAGGGCCATCCGGACCGAGTCCAATCACCAGCCAGAAACAAATTTGGAATTTCTGTCGTATTAGCAGGTCGATGCGCCTCCAAGCCGGGCGAAGCCGAAAATGTCGCGCGCACTTCTTTGACAACGTGGGCGCGTTCGAGTTGCGCGTTCTTTGCTGCCGGAAAGAACTCTCCCAACTCTTTCAGAGCAAGAGCGATCACTTCATTCCGTGGCATCTCCGTTAAATTCCGCGAAGCACTGACCACGAGTTGAATATGCCGCCCCTCACCTTTGTTAAACATCCACTGGATCGTCCGGTCCAGCAACGTTGCATGCGGCAGATCAGTAATCGTTTGATCAAACCAAAGGTGAATACCGGTAATCGGTGAATGGTCAAAACCGGAAAGATTCAGGTCCAGTCCGGGAACAAGACTGCTAACCCGCTCGAAAGGAACTGCCAGGACATACGCATCCGCGTCTATGGTGGCACCGTCGATCACTGCACCCGCCACCCTGCCATTCTCCACCCGCAGCTGCTGCACCGGCACTCGATACTGAATCGTTACTTGCGGATATTCGGACCAAGCCTTCTCCGAATACAACTCTTTCAGAGGGACCGCTGGAACGCCCATTTCGTAAGACTTGGCATTCGCCAGAAAACCGTAATAAAAGACCTGCAAACCATGGATTGCCGCCATTCGCTCCAGGTCTTCATTGATCGCGCTAACCAGCACCTGACGCCAGAATCGCTCAATGGCCGCGGGCGTCTGCTTCTTTTCGCGTAGCCAGTCCATCATAGTGATGCTTTCTAAATCAGCGCGCTTACCGTACTCGTACTTCACCGAAAGTAAGCCGTTCGCAACAGCCATCTTGTCCCAAAGCGACAGGAAGCGCAGTTTGATAAACGATTCAGTAAAGTGCGCGGGCGCTGGCAGCAGTCCACGTTTCATCACGGACGTGCGTCCACCCGGCTCGATCCAATAGAACTCCCGATGGAACTGAACATGGTCCGCTACGCTAAGCCGACGGTAGAAATCCAGCAGATTCGTGCAGCATCGTAGCAGGACGTGCTGGCAATTATCAATCGTGGTAGCGCTATTTTCATCACCCGTATTGAGCGGATAAGAAGTAGCGCGACCACCTAAATACGGGCGCGCTTCCAAAAGCTGAACCCGGTAATCAGCAGAACCAAGCGCAACCGCGCTAGCCAGACCCGCCAGTCCGCCGCCAATCACAACAACCTTAGGCGAAGAAGACAAATGATTATCGCTGCCCGACCGCGGCATGCGCATACATCTCAATCATGTTTTCAATTAAACGAAGCCCGCAATCGCGTTCCAGCGTAAGAATCGACTCGGGATGAAACTGCACGGCCTCAATCGGCAACTCGCGATGACGAACGCCCATAATGACCCCATCATCCGACTCCGCCGTTACCTCCAGGCAAGGGGGAAGCTCTTCCCGATTTGCATATAAAGAGTGATACCGCCCGACCCGGAACGGCCCTGGCAAACCCCGAAACACGCCCTGGCCCGTATGAGAGACCGGTGAACTCTTCCCATGCATTGGATAGTCCAGCACTTGCAACTGTCCGCCAAACGCTTCCACAATCCCCTGCAGCCCTAAACAGACACCAAACGTAGGAATGGAGCGATCTGCCAGTTCCTTTACTAAATCAGGCACGCCGAAATCCGCTGGACGCGCCGGTCCTGGCGAAATCAGAACAATATCAGGCTTTTCGTTATGAATAGCCTCAAGCGCAACATGGGACCGATACGTCGATACCCGGGCGCCCGTCTGCCGCGCATAGTTCGCCAACGTATGAATAAAGCAGTCGTCGTTATCAACGAGCAGGATGTGAACACCCTTGCCAACACGGCGAGTCTCATACACATTTGACCCGGAGGGGTCGGATGGATAAAGCGCCCGGAAAAAGTTCGTTGCCTTCAAACGGCACTCTTCATCTTCGGAAGCAGGATCGGAATCGTATAACAATGTGGCGCCCGCTCCATACCGGGCCATGCCCTCTTTCAGATGCACGGTTCGAATCGTAATCCCGGTGTTAATATCACCGTTTAAGCTGAGCATTCCAATCGCGCCGCCGTACCACCCACGAGCATCCTTTTCAAGATCCTCGATTGCCTGGGCAGCTGCCTTTTTAGGCGCGCCAATAATGGTTACCGCCCACATGTGAGTCAGAAAGGCATCCAGCGAATCAAAGCCAGCCTGGAGAACACCCTTTACATGATCAACGGTGTGAAATAGCCCGGCATATGATTCAATCAGCCGCCGCCCAACGACGCGCACCGAGCCAGGGATGCAAACCCGCGATTTATCATTCCGGTCCACATCGCTGCACATTGTCAGTTCCGACTCTTCTTTAGTCGAATTCAACAGTTCGCGAATACTCTCGGCATCGCGAAGCGGATCACCCGAGCGGCGCGCAGTTCCCGCTATCGGGCAGCTTTCCACGCAGTCACCCTCGATTCGCACAAACATCTCGGGTGACGCGCCCACTAATTGCTCATCGCCCATCTGCAGAAGAAACTCATACGGGCTCGGACTGGTCTTCTGTATCCGCCTAAATAGTTCGGAAGGACTGCTGGTAAAAGGCGAGCTGAAGGTTTGCCGCAGAACAACTTCGTAGTAGTTCCCCTGCCGCATGCCTTCGCGAACCGTCTCGACCTTCCGCATGTACTCTTGCGGCGTATGGTCGGAAACAATCTCGCTACGCGCGGCGGGAACCGCGGCGGGTTCGATCCTGGGAGATGTGCGCTCAAGCCCGACTGTGCTCAGTTTTTCACTGGAAAAATCGTATTGAAATCGCTCAATATCCTCCTTTTTGCGATCCATAAAGTAAATGTCATCGCAAAGGAAAAGATGAAGCGTTTTATGATCCTCGCGCGGTAATTGCAGCTTGATCGGATCGAACTGCAACAGCAGATCGTAGCCAAACGCTCCAATTAAAGCCAAGCGGGAATCATCAGGGTGCCGGAACTCCTGTACCAGTGTACGCAGCAGAGAGAAAGGGGAAGGCTGTTTACTACGCTCTTCCTCAGGAAATCTGTCCGCCAAGGGCTTCAGCGAAAGGCCAATTTCATCCGAACGGGAAACTTGATACGCCCAGTGTGGATGATCCGCCAGAACAGGGTCGAGCAATTGAAGCAGAATTCGACCCCGTTCATTCAAGGAACGTAAAGTCAGCTTCCGCTCACGCCCGACAATCTCCAGGCAAGGCGCGACACAGGCGAAATCCCAACGTGAGTAACGGCCCGGATACTCGTACCCTGACGAGAGATAAACACCACGCGTAGTATCTAGCTCTTTCATGAGCTTATCGAGTCCGGGCGCAAATGGGACCTTGGAACTGGTGCGGGTAACAATGATCCCATGCGGAGTGGTATAGCTCAACTGCGGCATGAACGAAAACTTTAGCAAACTAAATCGTCGCGCGTGACTTCGATATCGCCGAGCCGGCCCAACATTGCCAGCGCGACCGATTCAGTGCGGAAGAATTCCTGAGCAATCATCTGCACTTCCTCACGGGTAACAGAATCGATACTGTCGATCATTTCATCCAGCGACATAAAACGATCAAAGTAAAGTTCCTGGCGCGCCAGATTCGACATACGACTGGATGTAGATTCCAAGCTCAACATCAGAGAGCCTTTGAGGTGATCTTTCGCGCGCTGCAACTCGTCCACGCCGATGAACTCTTCCTTTAGTTGCCGGAACTCCTGCATCACCGAGCTAACTACCTTTTGGGCAGTTTCGATAGCGGTCCCTGCATAAACCGTAAGACAGCCAGTATCGCTAAACAGATTGAGCTCGGAATAGACCGCATACGCCAAACCCTGTTTTTCACGGATGTTCTGGAAAAGCCGCGAACTCATCCCTCCGCCAAGCACGGTATTCAGAACGTATAGCGGAAAACGTAGCTCATGCGCCAGCGGATACGCTGGAACGCCCATGGCAATATGGACCTGCTCCAGAGATTCTTTCTTCTTCAAAATCAGCGGCGCATATGTCTTCGGGGCCTTATCGACGGGTAGAGGTCCACGTTCCCGCAAGCCTGAAAACTTTTCCCGCACCAATTTCACGATGTCATCATGATCCAGATTCCCTGCGGCGGTAATGAGGATGTTCTTGGGCGAGTAAACCCGGTCGTAGAAGTCAAGCAGTATTTCCTGCCCAAACTTCTTGACAGTTTCCTTGGTTCCTAGAATCGGTTTCCCCAAGCCATGGTTCTTCCAAAAATTGCCAATAAACGCCTCATGGAGAACAAATTCAGGTTGGTCCGCCTCCATCTTGATCTCTTCTAGAATGACGCTCTTTTCTTTCTCAATATCCTCCGCGCGGAAGAGAGGATTCAAAACCAGATCAGCAAGAACGTCCAGCGCAATCGGCAGATGCTGGTCCAGCACCTTTGTGTTGAAACTAACTAATTCTTTGCTTGTGAACGCATCCAAACCGCCGCCCACTGAATCAACTGAACGGGCGATGTCTTCCGCGGATCGATGCTTCGTACCCTTGAACACCATGTGCTCAATAAAGTGCGAAAGACCGTTTTCCGGCCCTTGCTCCACGCGGGAGCCGGAGCCAATCCAGATGCCGAGCGAAACAGAACGAACATATGGCATTGCTTCTGTTACAATGCGAATCCCGTTGGGGAGTGTAGCCCGCTCGATCTCACGGACATGCGGGAGAGCCAAAACCATATGAAAAAGCCTTTCCGAGTGTACGAAGGTACACTAAAGTCAAATGCAGCAAGTACTTGAAGACCAAGCGCTGGTCGGAATGGAACTTGCCGACCTGCAAAACCTGCTCGGCCAAGCGCAACCGAAATTCCGCGCCCAACAGTTATATGACGCGCTGTACCGGAAACAAGTGGCGAATTTGTCGGAAATTTCCACTTTGCCTCAAGTCCTTCGAAATGAGCTACTTACGAAGGGCTCAATTGGACTGCCCATGCTCGAACGCCGCTTCGATTCAAGCGACGGAACGCGGCGGTACCTGCTTAGATTAAATGATAACCGAACGGTAGAGACCGTTCTGATGCCCGAGACGAGCCGGGATACGATTTGCATCTCCAGCCAGGTCGGATGCCCGGTAGACTGCCGCTTTTGCCTTACCGCACTAATGGGCTTGGAACGCAACCTGACGGCGGGTGAAATTGTAGGCCAGGTATTGTACGTAGCGAAAGAAAACGGATTGCGTCCCAGCGATACGCGTATGAACGTTGTCATGATGGGCATGGGTGAGCCGCTCCTGAACATGGACAACATGCTAAAGGCGACACGGCTCCTGACTGACCCCGATGGCATTGGCATGTCGCCTAAGCGGATTACGGTCTCCACGTCAGGCATCATCCCCAAAATCTATGAACTAGGACGCGCTGAAATCCGGCCCAAGCTCGCCATTTCGCTGAATGCGTCAACGGAAGAACAGCGCCGCGAGCTGATGCCCATCACCCGCAAATACCACCTGCAAGATTTAATGCAGGCCTGCCGTGACTATCCACTGCGCTCCTGGGAAAAGCTGACTTTTGAGTACGTCCTGCTAGGTGGAGTGAACGATTCAGAAGCAGACGCAAAACGCGTCGTCCGCCTGCTCGCCAACCTCAACTGCAAAGTCAACTTAATTGCTTTAAACCCAGGTCCCGGCATTCCCTTTGAAACACCTGATCCGGAGCGAGTCGCAATTTTCCAGCAAATCATTCGCCGAGCCATCCCCTGCTTTGTGCGTAAGCCACGAGGCCGCGACATCTTCGCCGCCTGCGGACAACTGAAACGAGTCGCCACCGACCTGGTCGCAATCAACTCCAATCAGGTCGAAACTCTGCCATGATCGGGGGATGCCCCGAGTCAATTACTTCGCTATCCCCGCCGATGAACCCGAGCGCGCTATCGGCTTCTATCAGGCTGTGTTCGGCTGGCACTTTGAGGTGGGCTGGGAGTACAGCACGCCACAAGGTCCGGAAAAGTATTGGCATGTTCGTACCGAGAACGGCGACGAGGCTGGCATTAACGGCGGGTTGACCCGCCGGGAGTTTCCAGGACAACCCATCGCTGTGGGAATTGAGGTAGACGATCTGGAAGAGCGCCTCGGGCGCGTGCAACAGCAGGGCGGCAAGATCGTTGTGCCCAAAGTACCACTCCCTAACGTGGGCTGGTTTGCGGTATGCCAGGATTCTGAAGGGAACACATTTACGCTGGTCCAGCTTGTAAAGGCTCAGTAGATTAAAAAGCAGGAGGGCAAGTGTCGACAGTTCCGAAGCATTATCTGACTTTCGAAGAATATGGTGGAGCGAATACTTCAATGGCGATGTCTTCCCCATGTTAGGAGCAAATCGACATCATGCCCCGATCGTCACGAATCTCCTTGTTACAAGTTTTAGCTCTCAATTGATAAACGATAGGAGCGAGATCAGGCTCTACTGCCCTCCTGCCTTCGCGTGCGTAGCCGCGCTTCCTTCCGTCATCCCCAGCGTCCACTTAATCGCCTCAAAGTACATCTTCTGAATATCCGGATCATCCCAGGACTCTTTGGTATGCCCTAGCGTTGAATAGAATACCCGGCCCTTGCCGTACATCTTCGACCACGCTACCGCAAAATCACGATCCGTCCGATGAACTCGAGGATTATTGTTGTAATCCAGCTTATTGGGATCAAGGCTCAGCAAGACATTTACCTTATCCCGAGACCACGACTTCGCCTGATAAATCTCATCGCGCTTCACAAACGCCTTCGGGAAATGCCGGACAGCAGGAAAGTTCGGGTCTTCCAACACAATCGGCGCGTTAAACGTCATCCAGGGATGCTGGTCAAACCAGCCGCCGATCATCTCGCCATACTCCGGCCACTGGTAATTCGTATCCAGCGCGGCATGAACTCCGACAAAGCCCTTGCCATCGTCTTTCACAAACGAAAGCATGTCCCGCTTCTGGTCATCCGTAAGATCCAGTTCGCCCGTTGTGCTCGCGAAAACCAGCACGTCAAAATAGTCGAGTGTTTTCATATTGCGAGTCTTCGGGTCCTTCTTGGTAATCAGCTCGGTGTCGGAACGCAGGGTCGTATCCCACAATCTCGACTCGTGGCCCATCTTGTAGATTGCCGCCATGGCATCCGGCACCGAATCATGCTCAAAACCTTTCGTTTGGGAAACAACGAGAACCCGCGCCTGTCGATTCGGAGGCATCTTGACCTCCCCCGGCGCTTGGCCGAAAGCCCAAGCTGCCATTGATACGAGGAATGCGCCACAAAGCGCAACGGGAAAGTAAGTTCTGGATCTCACATAGGACAGCTTACTGAAACGCATCGCGGAGACACTACTGTTTTGTCGAATTTCTTCCAACACGCCTTTCGAATTTTTCTCACCCTTGGCTATTTCGGCCCTCTTTTGCTGGGCGTTGCGGATTCTTCCTTTTTATTCCTTCCCATTGGGAACGATCTTCTCATCGTGGCCCTGGTAGCGAGCCATCACCAGAATTTTTGGATCTACGTGCTTTCGGGCGCCTGCGGCTCCACCCTGGGCGTTTTCTTTCTGGATCTGGTTGCCCGGGCCATCGGCGAAACGGGAGTTCAGACTATGACAGGCAAGCGGCGCTTCGAATACCTGAAAAGGAAAGCCGGGCAGAAAGCCGCTCTGTTCATTGCGCTGGCCTGTCTTGCGCCGCCGCCCTTCCCATTTACCATGCTGGTGGCTACCACCAGCGCGCTCGGCTACTCCAGAAAAAAGATTCTGGCCATCGTAGCCGGATGCCGCGCCCTTCGTTTTTTTATCCTGAGCCTGCTCGCGATCAGATACGGACAATCCATTTTACGGATTATCAACACTCCCGCCTTCAAGTGGACTGTCGGCGCCTTTGGCGTTTTGTGTTTGGTCATAAGCGGTTTCACCATTGCAAAATGGGTCAGAACCAGCCGCTCCCGCAAAGTACACGCTTAAACACAGAGAACTCAGCCGATACTGGAACCATGCGGATCGGCATTACCTGTTACCCCACCTACGGCGGCAGCGGCATCGTGGCAACCGAACTGGGCCTGGAACTGGCGCACCGTGGACACGAGGTGCATTTCATCAGCTATGCTTATCCGATTCGCCTCGATACAGACACGCCCGGAATCTACTACCACGAGGTAGAAGTATCCAGCTACCCGCTATTTCAATACCCGCCGTATGTCATGGCGCTGGCTTCACGAATGGCGGAAGTAGCCGAGCGGCACCATCTTGATCTTTTGCACATGCATTATGCCATTCCGCACTCAACCGCGGCCCTGCTGGCAAGGCAAATGACAACGGCACGATTCCTGCCCTACATCACCACTCTGCACGGAACCGACATCACCATCGTGGGAGCGGACCCTTCCTACTACCGCGCCACCAAATTCTCCATTGAGCAGTCAGATGGAATCACCACCATTAGTGAATACATGCGGGCGCGAACCGTGGAGTTTTTCCAGGTGCAAAGTCCCATTCGGGTCATCCACAACTTCATCAATTCTTCACTCTACAAGCCGAACGAACAAAGCCGTGACAGAGGGCGCAAGCGCATCCTTCATATCTCTAATTTCCGCCCCGTCAAGCGGGTACTCGACTGCATCTACGTTTTCGCGAAAGTTCGAAAGGAGCTTGATGCGGAGCTTGTTATGGCGGGTGACGGGCCTGACCGCGGACCAGCGGAAAGGCTGGCCCGCGAGTTGGGCATCGATACCCACATACGCTTCCTGGGCAAACAGGACCACATGGAACGTCTGATTCCCCGCATGGACGCGCTCCATCTACCAAGCGAAATGGAAGCCTTCGGTTTAGCCGCTCTGGAAGCCATGGCCTGTGGCGTGCCGCCTGTTGCTACTCGCACCGGAGGCGTGCCGGACCTGATCACCCATGAGGTGGACGGCTTCATGGAAGAAGTCGGCAACCACGACGCACAAGCTAGCCGCCTCCTGCAACTATTAACCAACGAAACTCTCCATCACCGAATGGCAACGGCCGCCCGCCACTCAGCTGTCACCCGGTTCGGTACGGAACTAATTATTCCGCAGTACGAGGCGTACTATCAGCAAATCTGCGAATCGGGAGGAACCAGAGAAGTATAATTGGTGTCTAAACCAATAAGTACAGAAGTAGGCCATTTTAAGGGTAGAATTTCAAACAATGGCGCAATCCTTGTCAGGCAACTCGGCAACCCTGTCCATCCTGGCAGGCATTCAGCACGGAATTTCAGAAGAAGATGCCCGAATTTTACGGGGACTTCGGGCAGGAATCGATACCGCATATGAGGAACTGATCGAGCGTTATGAGCAACCAATCTATAGCATGGTTTACCGTCTGCTCGGCAATCAAACAGACGCTTGTGACGTCGTCCAGGAAGTTTTTTTGAAGGTATTTCGCGGAGTCAACTCGTTCCGCGAGCAGAGTAGTCTTCGTACGTGGATTTATCGGATCGCCGTCAACGAAGCTCATAATCACCGCCGCTGGTTTGTGCGTCACTGCCGGCGGGAAATTTCCCTCGAGAAGGAGCATATGGAACAGGAATCCCGGGTCGAGTTGGCGCAAGATCCCGGACCTTCGCCTTACGATCAGACCTTGGATAAAGAAACCAGAATATTAGTGGAGCGGGCGCTCACCAGAATTAATCCGTCATTCCGGACAGCTGTGGTGCTGCGAGACATCCAAAATATGAGCTACGAAGAAATAGCTGAGATTTTGCAGATATCGCTCGGAACTGTAAAGTCAAGGATCTTACGTGGCCGGGAAGCTTTAAAACGCGAGCTAAGTCAGCAAACAAACAATGGGCTGGCGGAAGCTATGGCTTAGTTAGGTGTTTGGTAGGGACAAAAACAAATGAATTGCTGGAGTGCAAAGCGTCGAAAGGCAGATTTTGTCGACGGCCGATTGCGGGGACGCGAGCGGTCTCGTATCGCATCACACTTGGCCGAGTGTCAGTCCTGCTCACTCGAATTTGAGCATGCGGGAGCGCTTCGCTCGACTTTAGCAAACCTGCCGCCACCACAACCGCCTGCTCGCCTAAGAATGGCGCTGCGAGTGAGCGCTTCTCAGGAAAAACACGCTATCGAGACCCACCAGGGATCAAGACTGCGGCGTTTTTGCGATTATTGGCTCTTCCGTTTGGACGAAATGATGCGTCCGTTAACGCTTCCAGCAACGGGCGGAATCCTGTCCAGCTTTCTTCTGTTTGCTTTGCTGGCGGCGAATATCGGGACATCAGCGCGGGAAGCGAACTATGAAGTGCCTCTCTTCTATGCGGATCACATCGACGCAAACTTGGTGCCGGTACAACTGCGGTCATCCGTCATTTTGACGTTAAGCTTAAACGGCAGCGGACGAATCACTGACTATGCCTTTCAAGACGCCTCCTCCTCGTTTGTGGGCGATGTAGGCCGTTTGCAATACAACACCATGGCCGTGCCGAACTTTCCCAGTGTGCTGGCTTTGGCGCAACCCATCAATGAGGATATCAGTATCAAGTTAACGCCTCTCTTCTTCCGGCGTTAGTTGTTTAGTTACCCAAGCTTCTTCAGCGAATAATCTTCCTCATTACGAGTCAGATTCGGGCTGTAATACGGGTCCTTCTCGATAACGCTGGCCCATTTCTCGCGCATGCGGGCAACCTCCTGCGGATGTGGAATCAGGTCTTTTGAAGTCTTCGAGAACGCCTCATGATGATACAGCAGAGCGTATGGAGTATATAGTACGCGATAACCCAAATTTCCGATCTTCAAGCAAAGGTCGATGTCATTAAAGGCCACCGCAAAGTCGGCCTCATCAAATCCACCCGCTTCCCAGAAAATCTCCCGTTTCGTCATTAAACAGGCTCCAGTCACGGCACTGACATTACGAATCACATCAGAAAAATCGAAATAGTGGCTCATTTCTCCATCAAGAGCCTTGAAGGCATGGCCGCAGTTGTCATACAAACCCATCACCACTCCCGCATGTTGAATCCGCCCGTCCGGGTATAGCAACTTTGCGCCAACCGCTCCCACTTCCGGCCGTTCAATTAATTCCACCATCGATTCGAGCCATTCATCGGCAATCACCGAAGTATCGTCATTCAGGAACAGCAAGATGGGCGATTCGCATTGACGCGCCGCCAAATTATTGATAGCGGAATAATTAAACGGTTGGTTGCGGTAATCGATGTAGCGAACTGAGCGAAATTTCTTGAGAAGGCTATCAATTGCCTCGCCTTTCGAGTTGTCAATCACGACAATTTCAAAGTTCCGGTAGGTTGTCTTCCCTAAGAGTTCCTGCAGGTTAGTCTGCAGAATATTCGCGTTCCCGCCAGAGGCAATGATAATGCTGACGCGCGCGCGCTCTGAAATGGGATACCGTACGCGCCAGCGGCCCAAAACTTTGCCGCCTTGCACTTTCATTTGGGGGTTCTTCGCGGTACAGTAAGACTGCAATGTCCTCTGAGCCGCGCCGAGCGCATACTGCTTGTTTTTGATGGTGGCGGCAGTAGAGGCAACTCCCGCCCGCCAATGATATAAAACTCGGGGTATGTGCAGAATATGCTCTGCGTTCTCGGTGGCTTTCAGAATTAAGTCATAATCCTGACTTCCGTCACAATCCGAGTTAAAACCCCCAATCTTTCGGGCAAGATCCTGTTTCAGAACAAGAAGATGGCAGATATAATTCTCTGAAAGCAGAAGATCCGGCGACCAATCCGGTTTAAAGAAAGGCTCAAAGCGCCTGCCCTTCCGGTCGATTTTATCCTCGTCGCTATAAATCAGGTCGGCATGGGGCTGCCGCTCAAGGGCTTCACAAACGTATGCTAGAGCATGAGGAGCAAGCGTATCGTCATGGTCGAGAAATGTAACGTACTCTCCGGATGCCATCTGCCAGGCGGTATTGCAGGCCTGTGAGATCCCCCCCTGTTCCGCACGAAAGGTGAGTTTGATTCTCTTGTCAATCGAAGCGAAATGTTGAAGGACTTGCCCCGGCTCCGGACGGGTTGAACCGTCATCGGCAATACAAAGCTCCCAGCGTTCATAAGACTGATCCAAAACTGATTGAATGGCCGCTGTTAGTTCGGCTCCATCGGTATTGAAAACCGGCATCACAATGCTGATGAGCGGACGGTAGCTCAAACTCGTCAGTTTAAGGCTCATCAAACCGTCATCAGGCGCTTCGAATTCTTGAATCCACCGGTCGTAATCGGAAGCAAACCCCTTCTGATGATCAACATGGATGGAGGTGTGCGCCTCACGCATCACTTCATCGCCGGAGATGATACGAACAGTAATTGGATAGGTGCCATTCGGCAGCACCGAAGAGTCAAGTCCGTAAGCAAAACCAGCGCGTCCCGTTTTGTCAAGATCGGGATGAGCTTGCTTGACATCGGGTCTGGCAATACTCGGTTTCACTGCCGCCGAGAGTTTCCCCGGAATTTCAATCTGGACGGAGTCAATGCCGCCTTCCGCCAGACACCAGCCTCGCACCTTAATTACTCCGCTTCGGGGAGTTTTATCAGCAGCTTTCGGCTCATCACAAACCAAAAAAGACTTCTTCGGGCTTAGAGCGACAGATTCGCTCCCCGAGCCGTACAGGCGGGCTGGAACAATCTTCTTAAGAAGCTCGCTCGTGCTGCGTAATGTGCGCCACACGCGGCCCGTTAACATCTCCATCTGTATACGATCTATTCGGGAAATTGCCGTTCCCTGTGACCGTAACTGCTGTTGTTGAAGTTCAACGGTTTCAAGGATTTGCGCCATTTGGCGCTGCGAAACCTGCAAATCTGATTCGAGTTGCTTTAGTCTTATTTGTAGTTCTTCGATCAGAACTTCTGATTGATCCGAACGTAACATGTCTCCTTGCAAGATAACAATGAAGGATAGCTTGCCAGTGCCCGCGGAAAGGAATGGGAGGAGACTTTCAGCTTACTTCAGGGGCATTTTAAGGAGGCAAAAAGAACTGGTCTTCCCTGCCCGTGAAACCCGCCAGTACCGCAGATGGATGTACCGTCACCAGCAAGAACGGCGGCGGCGGTTCCAAACCCCATCCGAGCCGAATTTATTGTCCATCCTAACGGCAGTTTGGGACGGCAGCCCAGTAAGCTACCTTAAGCAGCTTGCGAACTCGCTCATCGGACAGAACAGGGAGGGTCATAGTGAATGGCTCATTTTAGACAACGGCTGCTCACGCCCGGAACTTTTGCTCTATCTGGAAGAACTCCGGAAACATAGCTGGATCAAAGTTCATAGATCTGAAACCAACGTCGGAATTGCCCCAGGCTTGCGGCAATGTCTGCAAAGAGCTAGCGGCCGTTATATTCTCCCCATGGATGCCGATGACCTCCTCTATCCCGACGCCCTCCGAGTCGTTACGTCCTTTGTCACACAGGCCGGTTATCCCGCCTTGCTCTACACAGATGAAGACAAAATTACGGCTGGCGGAGTAACCCAGCCCTACTTTAAACCGGATTGGGACCCCGTGCTTCTGGCAAACTCCGCCTACATCGCGCATCTCGGCATAGTGGATCGGAAGAAAGCGCTGGAGCTAAATGCATATGGCGATGAAGAAACGGAGGGCAGCCCGGATTGGGATCTTTTCATCAGGTTCGCCAATGCGGGTTATCACGCGATCCACATTCCAGAAGTTATTTATAGCTGGCGCGTGCATGCTCATTCCACTGCGGATGACGCAAGGACAAAGCCATACATCGTTTCATCCCAGGAAGCTGTGCTGACGCGCTTCTTAGAATCACAAGCGAGTAAAAACAAATTCTCCCTCCAAAACAGCTCTCTTCTTCCGGGCGCCGCGCATTGGCACTTCGTCCGGCAGCACAGTGATCCAAAGCCCATGCTCTGCATCTTTCTGGAAAATACGCCAGGCAGGGGAATCTTGCACGTGCCAGTTGGAAGTTACCCATCCATTCACTTTGCTCGTCTACCGCTTCCATCGAATCTGCTCGAACTCAAAAGGCTGCTTTTGGATGCAGGCACCCAAGATAGCTATATCTGCTTCGTTGGTGAAGAGGTAACGATTCAAAATCCAGACTGGCCGTGGGAGGCATTAGGATTATTTGAACTCTTTCCGGATACCGTGATGATCGGGGGCCGGATCTGGGACGAAGCCGGCGTGATTGTAGAAGCGGATCAGCATTTCGGATTTGGAGGACCATGCGATTGCCCGAACCGGGGCAGATCCGCTTCCGATCCCGGCTACTTCGCGCAAATGTGGAAACAGCGATCTGTCAGCGCGGTCTCCTTTCAGTTCGCGGTGGTGGAAGCGCAATACTTATCAAAAGTGCTGCGCCAAATTCCCGCGGAAGCTTCGGTTGCGTTTGGAGGCGCCTGGATCGGTGCCGAAGCACTCCGGGACCACCGCCGCATTGTTTACACGCCGTTCCTGAGCGGCATCTCCGATACGAATTGGAACAGGTTTGTCACGCCCAGTGAGCACAAAGCTTTTCTCAAAAAGAACGCGGATATTATTCCAGATCGCCGGTTTTATCCCGAGCCCTTTTCCTTGCAAACGGGCTTTGCTTTAGAGCAATAGCTAGAATTTCGACATCAGCCAAAGACCGGCAATCATAAGTCCGCCGCCCAGCATTCGGGGCCAAGATGCCGGATGCTGCTTGAATCCGATCCAGCCAAAGTTGTCCAGGACCAGGGAGGTGGCAATAGCGGCTGTGACACTAATGCCTGTAAATACGCCTGAACCTAATTTGTGAGCCAGCATGATTCCCGACATGGTAGCTGCCACGCTAAGCAGTCCCGCGCTCCAGGCCCACCAAGGCACGCTTGTAAACTTACCAGCACCCGGCCACCCCTGACGCACAATCAATTGGATCAATAGCACGATGAGTAATCCGCCAAAATACACATAAGCGGCCGCAAAGACAGGATTATCAACAGACTTCCGTAACTGCGCGCTAGCGCCGGTCTGCACAGGATTAGAAATACCGGCTGCAATCGCCGCCAGATAAATAAGCAGGTTCACCTTATATAGATGCAGGGCAGAGGAAAGGTGAGCTAAACGGAAAACTCCCTGTTCTACACTTGGGTTTGCCGCGCAAGCTGGGACAACACTTTCTCCTCCGTGATTCGATTCTCGAACGCTTGGCTATAGCAGCTTGCGGTGTGTACACGCCGCGCACGATTGAGATCGGCCCCGGACGCGGAGCTTTGACGCGACACTTGCTGAAGAGAACAGACGACCTGCACGCTATTGAACTTGACGAATCTCTTGTCAATTTTCTGCAAACGAAGTTCAGCGAAGAACCGAAAGTACACATCCATCATTGCGACGTGCTGGCAACAAATCTCGCGCAATGGGGCACTGGAGTAATTACCGGTAATCTGCCCTACTACATCACATCGCCCATCATTGAAAAATTCTTAAAGCTAAACAACGATTTTCCGCTGGCTGTTTTCCTGATGCAGTGGGAAGTGGCCGAACGTATTTCAGCCCAGCCGGGAACGCGTGATTACGGATATTTAACGGTTGCCACGCAGTTGGTTTGTGATGTGGAAATTATCTGCAAGGTGCCGCCCAGCGCCTTCCTGCCGCCACCCAAAGTTGATTCAGGAGCGGTACGGTTCCATCGTAAAGCACAAGTTATTCCCGGCTTAGGCGACTTACTGAATTTTGTGAGCAGATGTTTCACGCACAAACGGAAAACCCTGCGCAATAACTTGAAGCCCTTCAACTATCCCATCGATTCCTACCCCGAAGCAAACCTGCGCGCCGAACAGCTTAGCACCGAGCAATTTATTGCTCTCTATGCAAAATTGTTAGTTGCTGAGTAAAGCCGGAACTGCGGTGCTTCCAAGAGAAAACGCTGGCTAGTTCCGGCTCGTACTGAGGTTTGGGGCGAGTTTTTAGTCACGATTCTCGACCGGTGAGCGGATCGGTAATGCCTCACCCGGGGCCATTCACCAAACGTCCGTACCCCACGGAGGTTTAGTAGTTTGACTCACAAATTTATCTCTTGTGGCAATGAGTCTTCCTCCTATCAGCCTGTAAACTAAAACTTCATGATCCGCGCCCGCTTTGCGCCCTCGCCAACCGGCTATCTCCACATTGGCAGCGCACGAACATTTATCTTTAACTGGCTTTATGCCCGCAGGAATGGAGGAACGATGGTGTTGCGCATCGACGATACCGACGTGGATCGAAACACCGAAACATCCTTAAACTCAATCTACGAAGGCTTGAACTGGCTGGACCTCGGCTGGGACGAATTCTACCGGCAATCCGAGCGTTTAGAACTGCATCGCAAACTAGCCTATGACCTGCTCGCCAAAGACTTAGCCTACCGCGATTTCACTCCCGCTATAGCAGAATCAGAAGGCCACGCCCATAGTGAAGGACCCTGGCTATGCAACCCGGAGATGCGCGCTCTCTCCGAAACAGAGAGCAAGGAACGCGCCGAAAACGGCGAACCCTTCGTCATCCGGTTTCGAGTCCAAAGAGAGCCTGTTTACGAATTGAAATTCACTGACGAAGTCTACGGCGAACAATCAAAGCTTACCGCCGACATCGAGGACTTCGCCCTTCTTCGCAGCAACGGCATGCCAACCTACCACTTGGCTTCCTGCGCCGACGATATTGACTTCAAAATCACCCATATCATTCGCGGTCAGGATCATCTGTCAAATACTTTCAAGCACATCCTCCTGTTCCAGGCGGCGGGCGATCATCTTCCGCGTTTTGCGCACCTGCCTTTGTTGATTGCGCCCGACGGCGCAAAGTTATCAAAGCGCAAGCACGGCCCCGTCGTGAGCGTCATGACCTATCGAGACAACGGTTTTCTGTCGCTCGCATATATCAACTTCTTGTGTCTGCTCGGCTGGTCTCCCAAGGACAATCGCGAGCAAATGACCCTAGACGAATTGAAAGGGTCTTTCGGCTTTGAAGGCGTGCATCGCAGTAACGCCGTCGTAAATTTCAGTGAAGTCGATCCCATCGATCCGAAAGCACTATGGCTTAACACACAGCACCTGCGCTCGATGCCCATCGATCAGTTGACGCCCCTCGTGCGCCTATCCCTGGAAGAGCACCACTTAAAACCATACGGAGACGAAGCGTTCTTCCGCCACGTGGTCGATACGGTCCGCACCCGTTACGCCACGCTGCTCGATTTCTCGATAAAAGGCCGCGCCTACTTCGCGGATAACTTTCACATGGAGCCTGCGGCAAAAGACAAGCTGGATGCTCCGGGCGCGCGCGAACTGCTTCGGGAACTGGCCTCTCGCCTCCAAGCGAACCCAGACTTTTCAGAAGGGTCCGTGGAAGGGGAGTTACGAAAGCTAGCCGAAGAACGCGGAGTAAAGGCAGGACTGCTCATTAACGCAAGCCGTGCCGCGCTAACCGGGCAAACAGTAGGTCCAAGCGCCTTTGCGGTCTTTGTCTGCATCGGTCGCGAGCGCACAATCGAAAGGCTCAGAAAGGTCTAGCCTTGCCGCAAACCATTCTCGGCTTGGGCGGCTTGCTCAGTAATCCCTCCTGTTGTGTCCTGAAAGACGGCCACATTGCGTCCGCCGTCGAGCAGGCCAAAGTTTCCCGGCACGACCGTCCCGGCGCTTTTCCCGATGAAGCATTCCAATTCGCCTTGAACGTGGCGGGAATTAACCCGGAAGCAATCGATTGCGTTGCCATCGCGCGTCAATTTGCCACCGCTTCTGAAAGCTTGGCTTTGCTAGAACTGCAGGCCCGCTTTCAACACAGCGAAATCGTCGTCGTGGAACATCACCATGCCCACGCCGCCTCGGCCTATTACTGTTCCCCGTTCTCATCGGCGGCGGTGCTAAGCATTGACCGCGCTGGTGACTATCGCTCGGCAGTGCTCTACCGTGGAGAAGGCAGCCACCTGACGCCCATTCGCGAAATGTATTTTCCGGATTCTCTGGGAGATCTCTTCAATCGCGTTACCGGCTTGCTCGGATTTGAGCCAAGAGCCGATGAGCATAAAGTGCAATGGCTCTCCGCCTCCGGAAAACCAAACTATTTATCGGTGTTCCAAAAACTTCTCGGTCGAAACGCATCAACTTGGCCCCGTTTTGACCGCTCCTATTTCGATGCCGACCGTTTAACCCATGGCGGATTCAGCGCTCGATTTTTCGAAGAATGCGGGCTCGATCCATCCCAGCCATTAAGCCCAAACACGAAAATCGACCTCGCCATCAGCCTGCAAACCGCCATCGAAGAAACCGTAACCGCCATGCTAAGCCCTGCCGAAAACGTTTGCTTGGCTGGAGGACTTGCCCTCAACAGTTTTCTCATTCACGCCTTGGAAGATCGGTTTGAAAACGTCTTTGTGCAACCGGTGGGAGGAAACGCCGGAACGTCGCTAGGTGCCGCGCTTCACGTTTGGCATAACTTCTATAAACAGACCGCGCGCATACCCTTCGAAACTCTCTGCCTGGGGCCATCATTTTCATTAGGGCAAACGAAACAAGTACTCGAAAACTGTAAATTAAGATTCCAATTTTTGCCCACGCAGGACGATCTCATCCAAACAGCGGTACGCGCGTTAAACGATCATAAGATCATAGCTTGGATGCAGGGGCGCATGGAATTCGGTCCGCGAGCGCTAGGCAACCGCAGTATTCTGGCATCGCCCCGCAATCCCTACTCAACCGAAAACCTGAACGTCTATATTAAGCATCGAGAAAATTTCCGCAAGTTCGCCGCGTCCGTACCTCAAGAGTTAGCGGAAAAATACTTCGAAGTAAAACCTAACGCCAACTATCTGGCAACCGTGAGTCGCGTCCGTCCCGAGCACCGCGAAATTTTTGCCGCCGCAACGCTAGGCGACGGCTTCGTGCGAGTCCACACCGTACGCCAGGAAGAAAACCCGCTCTATTACTCCCTCTTACTAGCCGCCGGAGAATCAACCGGCCTGCCAGCCCTCTACAACACCAGCTTCAACCTATTTGGCGACCCGCTCGTCTGCACCCCACGCGATGCTGTCCGGAGCTTTTACTCCTCCGGCATTGACGCCTTATTTGCCGGTCACTTTTATCTTGAAAAATAGTATGGGATCATGTGCAAATCTTGGCAAGCGCAGCAAAGAGCACAAGTGCGGTAACGACGAGTGACCCTCCTCGTCTGCGAAAAGAGTTGGGCTTGCGCGACCTTGTGCTGGCCCAGATACTTTACGTGGTCGGGTCCGCTTGGGTCGGGATCGCGGCTAAACTGGGTGCATCGCATGTCGTCTTTTGGCTAGTGGCGATGCTTCTGTTCTACTTGCCCTTGGCTGCCGTTGTTATCTATTTAAATGCGGCCATGCCGCTGGAAGGCGGACTTTACCGGTGGGCAAAGCACGGCTTTGGCGAGTTTCTTGGTTTTCTTACGGCCTGGAATCTTTGGGCCTATGCCGTGGTTTGTGTAGCAACCGTTCTGTTCGTGATTCCCACGGACCTGGCCTACATTATTGGTGCGGGCGCGGAATGGATTCCCGCCAGCAGAATGATGACCGTCTTGCTCATCGGCTTCGTTCTGCTCGTGATTGTTCTCCTTGCGATTTCAGGACTGCGCTTTAGCAAGTGGCTTCACAACGCCGGAAGCCTGATGATGAGCGTGGCGTATGCGGTTCTTCTCTTGCTGCCCTTGTGGAGCAAAGCCAAAGGCCAGAACAATACGTACACACCCATTCCCTGGGCCGTTCCACAACTGAGCTGGTTCAGTCTGGCGATCTTCGGGCAGATGACAGTAGGCGCTCTCAGCGGATTCGAATATGTTGCCATAATGGCAGGCGAGTGCAAGAGCGCCGCCCGCACGATCGGCCAGTCAGTTATGGTTTCCGCGCCCGTGATCGCGCTGATGTTCATTCTGGGTACCAGTTCCGTGCTGGCCTTTGTCGGTGACCGCCCCATTAACCTGATCGGGCCCATACCGCAAACGTTCCGCCTCGCCTTTGGGGGAGATAGCAACTGGGCGGCCCCTGCCGCGATCAGTCTGCTTCTGATGCGGGCCATGGCAGCCGCCAGCCTGGTTTTTACGGGACTGACCAGACTGCCCATGACCGCCGGTTGGGATCATCTGCTGCCGTCCTGGTTCAACGCCCTCCATCCACGCTGGAAAACGCCGGTCAACTCCATTCTGTTCGTTGCTGCTCTCGTGATGGTTCTTGTGGTCCTGAGCACGGCGGGCGTTCACGAGCAGGAAGCCGTGCAACTGCTGCAGAACGTGACGACCGCTCATTATGGAATCAGCTACGTCATTCTATTTGCGATACCCCTGTTTGCCAGCCGCAAATTCTCCTTACCCGCTTGGCTTCGATGGCTATCCACCTGCGGTCTGGTTTCCAGCCTGATTGCTGTTTTTATTGCCGTGTACCCCGTCATTGATGTTTCCAGCCCTGTCGCTTATGCCTGCAAAATCGCGGGAGTGGTTCTGGCAAGCAACATGTTTGCTTTTCTTATCTACTACTCCTGGAGCCGAAAGCGCAGAGCATCTTGAACCGGACTTCTGTACCATGTGTGCGTGAGCACGCAGCGCGCAATGCCGGGCGGCCGGGCAGACATCCGCAAGTTGCCCACCGGAGAGAATAACCGGGCGCTCTGCCGCTGGTGCAATCTGGAAGTCCCACCGAACCGGCGCTCCTTCTGTTCAGACTGGTGTGTTGAAGAATGGAAACTCCGCACCGATCCCGGCCATCTGCGAAAGCGAGTATTGGAACGCGACCGTGGAATCTGCGCTGCGTGCGGCCTGAACTGCTTAGTGGAATGGGCACGAATCAAGCGCCTGCGCGGTGTCGCCAAAATCAAAGCCCTCGAAGACTGGCGATTACACAATCGCAAGTCGCTTTGGGACGCCCATCATATCGTGCCTGTCGCCGAAGGCGGGGGTGAATGCGACCTTTCCAACCTGCGTACTCTTTGCCTGAAATGCCACCGCTCCTATACGGCGGAACTTCGGACGCGGTTACGCGAGAGGATGAGAGAGTGCCTGCCACATGATGCTCGTGAGTGACGCCACAACCGCCCGCGAATACCGAACGGTAAACCTGTTTTCGCAAGTGCAACCGCGCAAGCAAGGAACCTGCTAAAAATCCATTGAATTTTGTTCCTCAGTTGCAAATCAAGCCGATTGCGCTTTCGCCCGCTCTACCGAGATCGAAACCCCATAAATGTCACGAAAACTCTTGGCTGCTTCGCTGGCGGCCCACAATTCCAGTTCGACGTCCCCCACTGCTTCAATCTCCAACACAATACCGCTATCACGCAAAACACTCTTCACGTTTTTGACTTTCCCTTCATTGCTTCGGTCCAAGCTGTCCGCCATTCGCAACAGCGGAGTCATATAAGCTACCAGCCGTTTTGACTCGGCATTCAGCTCATCAAAGTACGAGTGTTTGGGCTGCGGCAGGGATTTACGATGAAAGCGGCACAGAGCAGCGATAACCTGCCGTTCCCGATCCGTAAACCCAGGCAGGTCAGAATTCGCAACCAAGTAAGCAGAGTGTTTATGGTGCCCAGTGGCGCTGACAAAATGTCCAATGTCGTGCAATAGCCCGGCAGCTTCCAGCAGTTTTCCGGCGGCCAAAGGCAAGCGATGAATGGATTGCAGAGCATCAAACAAGCAACCCGCTAAATACGCGATATGCCGGGAATGCTCAAAATTTACGCAGTACCGTTTCGCCAGTGCTTCGGCAGTGGCGCGTTGCTCCTGGGACAACCGTGAAACTTCCCGGCCCACGCCACGCGCCGCCAAGTCCGCAATAACACCGTCCCGAACGCCAGCAGAGCAATAATAAAGCCCGCTATGATGGAACATTTCCAGAGCGCGGGCAAAAACTGCCGAGCCGCCAACAATGATTTCCGCCCGCCTCGGACCAATGCCCGTCATTTTTCTTCTTTGCGCCAAGCTGCTTGCCCCCAGAACAGCATTGAGCTTTTGAATTTGGCTGGCCGATGCGCCCAGCCTGTCTGCCTCATCGCGTTTGTCCCTCGGGATCTGATTCGCCGCGCAGACAACGGCTGCCGCCGAAGCGGATGTCGCAATCGCCCGGTCAAACTTTTCGCCCGCGTGCGCCTCATAAAAAGAGTGAAGCTTCTCGGTGATGAAAGAGTTCAGGTGGCGCAGATCCTCTGGCTTGGGAGGATCATTCTTGAGAAAAATCTCCTTCAACCGGACAGCTCCCAACGGTTTCGAGACGGCATCTAGTAGTTCGCCATTTTGGCTGATAATCAGTTCCGCGCTGCCGCCGCCGACATCGATAATAAGGGTCCGTTCCCCCGGTCGCGGCCAGCGTGCTTCCACGCCCAAATGAATCAATCGCGCTTCTTCCGGGCCAGAGATAATCTCCACATGCGTGCCGAGCGATTCACCCGCCCGTTGCAAAAACTCTTGTTGATTGCCGGCATCACGCACGGCGCTGGTTGCCACGGCGCGAATACCGACGATACCCAGCCGCGAGTAGGTTGCGGCCATCCGCGATAGGGTGCCGACCAGGAAATTCATCGCATCGTCGCTAATTCGGCCCGTGCGAAACACGCTCTCCCCTAGTCTGGTGACTTGTCGATCCTGGGCAAGAACAGTGGTTGTGCCATGGCTGACATCCGCAGCCAGCATACGAAGGGAATTACTTCCAATGTCAACGGCCGCGTACCGGGGCATACCTGCTTTATAGCAAGCTCACTCTAAATCTACGTGAAACAAACCGTAAGCTGACCGCTTGACTGTTACAGTTCTTGTGACTAGAAGTAATCTTCGAGGGGAATTATCCCGATCTAGGGCGTGCCGTCAATCTGAACGTAATCGTTGAGACCCCTGGGTTAGTTGAGCCTCCTTAGGTCGCACTTCGGCATTATATTTCACTGGCGAAATTGCTCAGTTATTCCACATATATGGGCGATGCACACGGTGGTTTTCTTTCCCCCTTGGCGCAATAGGAAACACACTAAAAGGTGTATACTACCTCACTAACGTCCTTTTGATCTGCTTGGAGGATGCATGAATAGTTCCCTACGCCCAATAATGCCAGGAGAGCATGTTGGTGTTTACCGGATTGCAGAGTTCCTAGGAGGTGCTAACTCATTTGTCTATAGGGCCTTCGACCAGCGGCACGATAGACAAGTGGTCCTCAAACTGTTGATGCCTCAAGCGGCTGAGGATCCGGACTTGCGGGCCCGCTTCATTCAGGAAGGGAAAATATGTACCCTTCTACGGCATCCGTCAGTTATAGAGGGCTATGACTTGGGTGAGCATGACAGCCGCCTATATATGATTTTGGAGTTTTTGAAGGGCCAAGATTTAAGGAAAAGTCTTAGCGCAGGCCTTATTGCTCCGCAAAGGTGCAAAGCTCGAGTTGATG
>JBJMGL010000163.1:0-7762 GCA_045807985.1 Bryobacteraceae bacterium | reverse complement strand
GGATGAAGACCGGTTTGCTGGGTTCCAGAAAGCGTTGGTGGAGTTTAGAGTACCGCTGTATGAGGAGTTAGTGGTCTATGGTGATGGCAAATTGGATGGAGCAGCTAGGGCGGCACTGGAGCTGCTCAACACCCATGACCGACCGACGGCGATTGTTTGTTATAACGATATGTCGGCGCTTGGTTTGCTCAGAGTGGCGGAGGAGCACGGCATTACGGTGCCTGATGCGCTCTCCGTGACAGGCTTCGACGATATATTTTTTGCGGCTTTGGCGCGGCCCGCGCTCACGACCGTGCGGCAGCCTCGGCGCGGAATGGGACGCAAAGCGATGAAGCTGCTTTTGGCGATTTTTAATAGTTCACCGGCAGAGAAGGCAGCCGTGATTCGCGGAGATTTGATTGTCCGTGGGTCTACCGCTTTTCTGTAGGATTAAGTTTTAAGGTGTCGTGAGTTACCAGTCGATTTTATCGGGAAAGAATTCGGCAACGAGGTCTTGGTAGTAAGGCATGATCTCTTTCATGTTGGGGCGTTCACGGCCCTTTGAATAGAGATCATAAGGATTGAAGGCGCGGACCCAATCGAACATCTGCTCGTCGTGTTCCGTCATCAGGTGCTTATAAGCGCCGTGCCTGTGGGCCGGGTAGAACGAGTGATACCGCAGCATGTACTGGGCCGGTTCCGGCAGGTAATTGCGGGTGGCATGATAGATGTATTCGTCATGTCCCCAGGAAAGGTGGACTTTATCTAAGCCACAGTTTGGCGCGTAGATGCCGTATTTGGTCTGGTACTCCGGTACTTTGCTGTCCGGGTTGGCGGCAAAAAATTCGGGGAAGACGATCTCGTCGGAATAAGCGCAGCCGACCGGGAATGTGTCGCCCACTACGGCCCATTGGGGTTCGCCGTATAAGCACAGGACTTTGCCCAAGTCGTGCACTAACCCGGTTAGCACGAACCAGCGCGGGTGGCCGTCCTTGCGAATGGCCTCGGAGGTTTGCAGCAGGTGTTCGATCTGGGTCAGATCAGTATCGGGATCGCTGTCGTCAACCAATTGATTCAGGTATTCCGCCATCTCCCAGATGCTTTTTTTACCGCGATGTAAGCCGCAGTATTCGGCTTTTTTCTCAAGCACGAAGTCCAGGGTCTGATAGGCGTGGTTCTGGCGGTAGAACTCGGTTACGGTCGGATTGGCATCCGCTTTGTAATTGCGAAATTCTTCTTCTGATTTGCCTTCTTTATAGCGGGAAGCGACGAAATCATCCCATTCGTCGAGTTCCTGCAAGGGTTGATTTTCGAGTACAGCAGCCATATCTAGTAATGACCTCAGGTCTATTATGCACACGTGTGCGTAAGTATGCAAGTAAATGTTCAATAGGATAATTCCGAGCCTGAGGAGTTAGGCTGGTATTTCTCTCATGAGGTCCTTTATTTTTCTTTTGGTTGGGGCGGTTACGGCTGCGGCACAGAATCCGGATGTGCAGGGGTTGGCGGCGCGCGTTGATCCGATTATTGAGGAGGCTGTGCGCGCTGATTTGATTCCTGGCGCGGTGCTGGCGGTGGGGCATAACGGGCAGGTGTTTTATCGCAAGGCTTACGGTTTCCGGTCATTGATTCCAACGCGCGAGCCGATGACTGTTGACACGATTTTCGACGCGGCTTCGCTGACTAAGGTGGTGGCAACCACGCCGTCGTTGATGAAGCTGTTCGAAGAGGGCAAGATCCGGATGGATGATCCGGTAACCAAGTACCTTCCGGAGTTCCAGGGCGGAAAGAGTGACATTACCGTCCGCTTGCTGATGACGCACTTTTCCGGGATGCCTCCGGATATTGAGTTGGCTCCGAATGAGGGTTATCAAGTCGCGCTGGCGAAATGTCTTAATACGAAGCCGGTGGCTCCTCCCGGTGCTCGGTTTATTTACAGTGATATTAACTTTCAACTGCTTGGGGAAATTGTGCAGTGGCTTTCCGGCACGACGGTGGCGGAATTCGCCAAAAGGGAGATCTATTTGCCGCTAGGAATGAAGGATACGGGGTTTTTGCCTTCTCCTAGTCTTCGCGGGCGCATTGCTCCTACGGAAATTGACGGGTCAACAGGCGCTCCGCTGCGCGGGGTGGTGCATGATCCGCGATCACGTTATGTGGGCGGCGTGGCTGGGCATGCCGGGTTGTTTACTACGGCTGATGATTTGGCTGTTTATGCGGAGATGCTGCTGGGACAGGGACAATTGGGAAATGTTCGAGTGTTCAGCCCTTTGACGGTCCGGAAATTTACGACGCCGGGGAGTCCGGCGGACCAGCCGATCTTGCGCGGATTGGGGTGGGATATCGATTCCAGTTACTCCAGTAATCGCGGTGAGTTATACCCGATTGGTTCTTTTGGACATACCGGGTTCACTGGTACTTCGATGTGGATTGACCCCATAACGAACTCATTTGTCATTCTGTTGACGAATGTAGTTCATCCGCATGGAGTGAAGTCGTTGAGCAGTTTGCGTTCGCGGGTGGCTACGGTGGTGGCGGCTACGTTCGGCAGTGATGTGCCGGGGACGGTTTCGCTGACCGGTTATAACGAAACGATCAGCGGAGCCGGCGTTCACCGAGTTGTAGCGCGGAATGCGACCACGCTAACCGGGCTGGACGTCCTTGCGGAGCGCGGATTTACGGAGTTGAAGGGCAAGCGGGTCGCCCTGATTACCAACCACACCGGGGTGGACCGGCAGGGACGGCGTGATCTTGACTTGATGATTGCCGCAGGGGTTCAAGTTGTCACGCTCTTTTCGCCGGAGCACGGCATCAGCGGCACGCAAGACGCGAATGTTGATAACAGCAAGGACTCAACAACCGGCTTGCCCATCGTTAGCCTTTATCAGCCGAAACAGCGGCGGTTCAAGGCGGAGCAAATGCGAGACTTTGATGCAATTGTTTATGACATTCAAGATATAGGTGCCCGTTTTTACACATATTCCTGCACGCTGCTCTATGCGGTGGAAGAAGCAGGGGCGGCGCACAAGCCTTTCTGGATTCTGGACCGGCCGAATGTCATTACCGGTACCCATGTCGAAGGTCCGGTGATGGAGAAAGATTTGGAGTCGTTTGTGGGCTGTTATGACGTGCCGCTGCGCCACGGGATGACCTTTGGCGAACTGGCAAGCATGGCGAATGCTGAACAGCACTGGGGGACCGATCTTCATGTGATCAAGATGAAAAACTGGCAGCGCGGGGACTGGTTTGATACGACTTCGCTGACCTGGGTGAACCCGTCGCCGAATATGCGGAGCCTCAATGCTGCCCTGCTCTATCCCGGACTGGCCATGCTGGAGGCCGAGACGGCGCTTTCCGTGGGACGCGGCACGGATTCACCCTTTGAACAGATTGGGGCCGCCTGGATGAATGGTCCATTGCTGGCTCAGTTTCTGAATGCCAGGCTGATTCCAGGGGTTCGCACCTATCCTACAAAGTTTCGTCCGAATAGCTCCAATTTTGCAGGGGTCGAGATTGGAGGGATTCGATTCGTGATCACGGATCGCGAAGCATTCGACAGCACGCGTTTAGGGGTGGAAGTAGCCGCCGGACTTCAAAAACTATTTCCGGGGAAAATTGATTTTGAAAAATGCCGGTTCCTGATTGGGAACCGGCAAGTATTAAGCGCGCTGGAAGGCAACAAAGATGCAAGCGTGATCTGGTTGCAGATGCAGGGGCAAGCAGGGCAGTTCGCGGAGCGAAGAAAGCCCTATCTGCTTTATTGAATTGCCAATCAGGCTTCCATCAATTGGGCAAGCGGCTTGGATTTAGTTCCAGGCGGACGTCCACGGCGGCGCGGTTCAGCAGAACCGGTCAGGGAATCGGTTTCCTCCTCACCTGCCAGACTATTCGCCGCATCCTTCAGCCATGCTGGCGGGCGGCCCCTCCGGCGGCCTCGGCCACGCGCCAGGCGTTCCAGGGTTAGAATTGCTTCTTCGATTTGCTCACGCTCAAGCCGGAGTTCGGTGAGCATTTTGTCTACATTCAAAATATTGCCTCCTCTTGGTCCACGCCCGTAAGGGCTCAACCGTCCAAAATCGCGCAACGGATTTACGATTTAGTCGAAGTTTAATTGGTGTTTGAGGATAAATTCAAGATAACTTCGGCTTATTAAATACCAAATCAGTCCTAATAACTAATTAGTACTGATAGTACTTTGTGAGAATTTCGGAAAAGACCGAGGACTTATAAGTCCGTACTGGTATGGGGGTTTTGTTTGCGCCAAAAGAAATAGAACGGCACGGATAAAGCCATTAAAACCAAACCCATAAATGACTCGCGCGGCCTTGTCTGTAGCGTGCTGACTAGAAGCAATCCTGCGACAAGCACAAAGAGTATCGGAACAAAAGGATAGCCGATGACGTGGTAGGGACGCGGCAGATTGGGTTGTTTTTTGCGTAGTACAAAGACGGATAGAGCAGTTAATAAATAAAGAATCCAAGAACCGAAAATTACAAAATTATACAAATCGTCAAACCAGCCGCTCAGTACGACCACGCACGACCATAGGCAAAGCAGGATGATGGAATTTCCCGGCGTATGGTGGCGGGGTGAAACAGTCGCGGCGGAGCGAAAGAATAATCCGTCACGCGCCATGGCGTACGGCACACGGGAGCCTGACAAAATTGATCCGTTTAAGGCAGCAAAGATGGAGATTAGTACTGCCACCGTAACAGCAGACCCGGCAGGGCTACCATAGAGGCGGACCATCATGTCAGCAGCTACGCGTCGGCTATCGCTGACTTCCCTCGCGTTTAGCACGTAGAAGTACGAAATATTGATTAGCAGATAGGTGAGAATGACCGCAGCAGTTCCTCCGATCAGGGAGCGCGGTAGATTTCGTTGCGGATCACGGATTTCAGAGGAGATCATGCTCACGTTGTTCCAACCGTCATAGGCCCAGAGCGCGCTGACCATGGCCGCGAAAAAACCGGCGATGCCGCCCAGGCTGGGTATGTGGTCGCGGAGATGAGAGAAATCGCCTTTGCCCGAAGTAACGCTTACCAGGACGACAGCCGCAATCAATAGCATTTTGACTGTCGTCACGACTACCTGCAGATTGCCGCCGGAGCGGACCCCCAGGTAATTGACAGCGGCCAGGATGAGGATCACGGCGATGGCCACTAACTGGCCGTAGTGAATTTCAAGCAGGCTTCCGCCAGGCCCGATGTGAAATGGCGTGACCAGAACCGGCGCACCCAGAGCAGGATAGAACACAGTGAGATAAGTGTAAAAGCCTGCCGCTAAAGTGGCAATGGAGCCGCTTTTTGCCACCCAGAATTGGGTCCAGCCGTACAAGTATCCCCAAAATGGGCCGTAGGCGGCGCTTAAATAGACGTATTCTCCGCCCGCTTCGGGCAGGGCGGCGGCCAGTTCCGCGTATGTGAGCGCTCCAAATAAGCTGAGCACACCGGCCACAATCCAGACGAGAAACAATTCGCTTACGGAGCCGACGTAGCGAATCATGGTGGAGGGAACGAGAAAAACGCCGCTGCCGATCACAGTGCCGATGACGATCGAAGTGGCGCTGCTCAACCCGAGAACACGCTGCAAAGTGGCCGGGGCAGCAACAGGCGTACTTAGTTTAGACATTCGTTTCGACGGGCCTTTTTTCCCGTATGGCGATGCTGGTTCCGTAGCCGACGATAAAGGTCACAATCGAGCCGATGAGGACATACCAAGTGTAAGCAACGTGTGAGCGCAGCAGCAGGGTGGCGATGAAACCCGCGCTCATGCCGAGAATGGCGGACCATTCACCGGGACGTTTGGTTAACACGCCGAGCAGGAAAACCCCGAGCAAGGCCCCGTATAGGACGGACGCGATGGAGAGCCCGGCTTCAAGAACTCGACCCCAATGGCGAGCGATCAATCCGACGGCGAACAAAATGACGCCCCAGGCAACCGTCGCCCAGCGGGCCAGTTTCAGATAATGCGCTTCGGTGTGGCGCGGGCGTAAAGGCCGCAAGAAATCCATTACTGTGGTAGACGCGAGAGCATTCAGAGCCGCGCTTAAATTTGACATGGCAGCCGCCAGAATGGCTGCAATGACCAGGCCGGCTAATCCGGTCGGCAGATGCGTCCAGATAAATTCGGGATAGGTGCGCTCGGGAATAGCCGGGGCAGGTTGGCCCGTGTCCCCGTAATAGACGTAGAGCAGGACGCCAATCATCAGAAATAAAGCAAACTGAAAAAAGACGACAGCCCAGCTGGAAAACAGGGCGCGCCGGCTATCCCGCTCGTTTTTGGCAGAAAGCAGCCGCTGTACGAGGAGCTGTTCCGTGCCGTGACTGGCGCAGGTGAGGAAACAACCGCCGAGCAGGCCGGCCCAGAAACTATAGTTGCGCTGGAAAAAGCTGGCAGTCCACGCGAAGCGGAAATCGAACATTTGAAATTTGTGCGCCGCTTCGCCGACCGCCAGGATGTGAGGCCAGCCGCCCGGAATCAGGTGGAGCATAAGAAAAAAACTGCCTAGCGCTCCGCCAATATATAAAAGCATCTGGACTACATCGGTCCAGATGACAGCAGTCATTCCGCCTTCAAAAGTGTAGAAGAGCGTCAGGGCCACGATGACCAGAATGGAGACGACTTCGCCGGTGCCGAGGACGATGGAAACAACAATGGAAACGGCAAAGACACGGACGCCTTCGGCCAGCGCACGCAGTAACAAGAAAGTACCAGCGGTAAATTTCCGTACTTTAGGACCAAAGCGGCGGCCCATTAATTCATAGGCCGTGAACATTTCGCCGCGAAAATACTGCGGCAGAAACAGAACCGAGATCAAGATACGGCCCAGCAAGTAGCCGAGAATAAGTTGGAGAAAGGTGAAATTACTGGCAAATGAGATGGCGGGCGTGCCAATCACGGTAAGAGTACTAGTCTCGGCTGAGACGATGGAGAAGGCAATGGCCCACCAAGGGGCACCACGGCCGCCGAGGAAATAATCCTTAAGGCTTTTCTGGCTTTCTTTAAATTGCGCTCCGAACCAGGTAATAAAGAGGAGATAAGCAGCAATGACCGCCAGGTCCGCAGTGCGCATGGAAAGGGATAATAGCACGTGCTTCCATATACCGTTAGGAAGAGTACGCGTTTGGGAACAAGTTGTACGGAACTCGCATCTATAGCAATAGGAAGAGTTGCGCCGGAGGGCGGTATCCAATATACTCGGTTTGCGTTTCCGTTGTGGCTGTTTTTCCTTCAGCTATTATGGTGGCGGGTAATTCGGCAGCAGCACTGGTTTCTTGCGAGGTCAGTAGTCCTGTGAGAAGCTATCTTCAAGTTTCAAACGTAGAATTCCTCTGAGGAGGTTGTCGTGGATTTTTATTTTGTGAGAGCTGGAAAGTCAATTGTGGCGGCGAGCGCTTTTGCTCTCTTAACCAGCGCGGTTTCGGTTCCGGTGGCCATGGCCCAGGGTACGAGCCAGCAACAGCAGCAGCCCGCGGCAGGTGGTCAACAGCCCGCTGCGGGTGGTCAACAGCCCGCGGCAGGTGGTCAACAGCCCGCGGCAGGACAGAAAAATTACAAGGACCGGGCGGAGTTTGACCTTTACGCTAAGATTACGCAAACGGCAGATCCCGCCGCCAGGCTTCAGCTTTTGAAGCAGTGGGAGGAGAAGTATCCGCAAACGGATTATGCGCAGGAGCGTTTGCAGTATTATGTAGTCACCTTAAGTGCGTTGGCTGCCAAGGACCCTGCACAGCGCCAAACGCTGATTCAGAAAGCGGGCGATTTGCTGAAGCTCGATCCG
>JBJMGL010000162.1:0-6802 GCA_045807985.1 Bryobacteraceae bacterium | reverse complement strand
GACATGGGTGGTTCGATAACGGGTCGTTTTTGACCCCTGATTCCAACTGCTGGTGAAGATCCAGCGATTGCCCGTGATTTCGAGTTCGCCCTTTCCCGTGGCGCGGCCTTCTGGCAGTACGTTTTGCGTGGCGTAATGGCCGGGCTGATTGGTCGCAATAAAGATTAAAAGGGCGGTAACACTGCCGTTTACAGTTTGTTGACAGGTGAAGAACTTGCCCACAAGGGCACACTGGTTTTTAAGTTCGTCAGGCTTGGCGTTCGCGCCAGCGCTCTTGCGGGTTACATGCCAGGTCCCCTGATACAGCATGAGGGGATTGTCAGCAGGCGCCGCATGAAACGTGGAAGAGGCAAGGGCAGTCAGGAGAAGCGCGGTCGGTAGTTGTCGCATAATTGGCGAGGTTTCCCTATTTTGACTTCCATTACATGTTATTGTGCAAGTGCAAGGAGCCTCCTGCCCTTGCCGTCATGCCCAGTTCAGTTGATTATGCACTTACAGTAGATACCGAAGTAATAACTTTTCCTTCGCTCGCGCTCGATTGTGGTGTCACTCTCAAGGATGTTCAGGTTGCTTATGAAACTTATGGGAGCTTGAACCAAGATCGCACAAACGCGGTTTTGGTTTTGCATGCGTTTTCGGGAGATGCGCATGCGGCGGGGGTCCATCGTCAGACGGGCCAGCCGGGGTGGTGGTCGGCGATGATTGGTCCCGGGCTGGCGTTTGATACGGATCGCTACTTTGTGATCTGCTCGAACGTGCTAGGCGGGTGCCAGGGGACGACGGGGCCTTCTTCGGTTGATCCTCTTACGGGTAAGCAGTACGCCATGCGCTTTCCGGTCATTACGGTTAGCGACATGGTGCGCTTGCAGAAGTGTTTGATTGATTACCTGGGAATTTCGCGGCTGCTAGCGGTGGCAGGTGGATCGATGGGCGGGATGCAGGCGCTGGAATGGGCTGTGGCTTATCCGGATGCCGTAGCTGCGGCGATTCCGATTGCCGCTACATCGCGGCATAGCGCCCAGCAGATTGCTTTCAATGAGGTCGGCCGACAGGCGATTATGTCTGATCCGGACTGGAACAATGGCGATTATTACGACGCCAAACCGCCGGGGCGCGGTTTGGCAATTGCCCGGATGGTGGGGCACATCACTTATATGAGTGATGGTTCCATGCGCGAGAAGTTCGGGCGGCGGCTTCGCGATAAGGACGCTTTTGGCTTTGATTTTTCGGTGGATTTTGAAGTTGAAAGCTACCTGCGGCATCGCGGCAATCAGTTTGTGACCCGGTTTGATCCGAATTCGTACCTCTACATTACGAAGGCGATGGACTACTTCGATCTTTCGAGCGGCCATTCATCCCTTGCCTCGGCTTTTGAGCGTACACAGACACGTTTTCTCGTATTAAGTTTTACGTCGGACTGGCTTTATCCCACTTATCAGTCACTGGAAGTGGTGAGCGGCCTTCGCAGCCGGAATGCGGATGTCGCGTTTTGCGAGCTTGCGTCCACGTATGGCCATGATGCGTTTCTGTTGGAGATCGATGAGCAGAGCAGAATGATTGCCGGATTTCTGGAGAGCGTATTTGAGGATGTATCGCGACGCCGGTATTCCGCTCAACAACCAATAGCGCAAGAAAGAGAGCCTGCCGCGCCCATAAGCCAGGAGCTTGCAAACCGTTCGGATTATGCAATGATCGCGCAGATTGTGACGGCGGGTTCGCACGTGCTCGATTTAGGCTGCGGTGAAGGTGAACTGCTGGCGTGGCTGCGGGAGCACAAAGGCGTGAAGGCACAGGGTGTGGAGATTGATCCGATCAAGATTCAGCGCGCTATTTCTCGAGGAGTCTCCGCGTATCAAAGTGATATTGATCAGGGATTGGCAGATTACCCGGACCGCACTTTTGATTTTGTAATCCTCAGCCAGACGTTGCAAGAGGTGCGATACCCGTTACGCGTGTTGCGGGAGATGCTGCGCGTGGGTCATCGGGCGATTGTGGCATTTCCAAATTTTGGACATTGGAGCACACGGCTAGCTCACCTCCTGAGCGGCAGGGCTCCACGCACGGCGCTATTTCCTTATGATTGGTTTGAGTCTCCTAATCTGCACTTCCTGACAATCAAGGACTTTGTTTCTCTTTGCCGTAGTGAGGGCTGGGTGATTGAAAGGGAGATTTTCGTGCGCGGCCATCGTCAGATTAAGAGCTCTGCGAATTTGCTAGCCGAAGTGGCGGTATTTTCCATTCGGGCCGGGAATCCCTAGCGCCTATAATTCGGACGTAGGAGCGTCTCCTTTTTGTCATCCGCTATTCAAGAATTCGTTCAACAAAATGAATCCCGATTTTTAGACGAGCTGCTTCAATTGCTTCGCATTCCGAGCGTGAGCACTCTTCCCGACCACAAAGGGGATGTCGCGCGTGCGGCTCAGTTCGTGGCGGATGCTTTGGGGCGGGCTGGACTTGAGAATGTTCAAGTCATTCCGACGAGCAAACATCCGCTGGTTTATGCCGACTGGCTGCATGCGCCCGGCAAGCCCACGGTTCTTTGTTATGGGCATTATGACGTTCAGCCTCCTGATCCTCTGGAGCTTTGGAAGTCGCCTCCGTTTGAACCGACGATCCGGGACGGGAATATTTATGCTCGCGGGGCTTGCGATGACAAGGGACAGATGTATATGCACGTCAAGGCAGCCGAGACTTTGAAGGCGACGGGCGGCAAGTTTCCCGTTAATTTAAAGTTTTTGGTTGAGGGGGAAGAGGAGATCGGGGGCGACTCGATTGCTAAGTTTGTGGCGGAGAATCCGGAGAGGCTGAAGGCGGATGTAGCTTTAGTTTCCGACACGGAGCTTTTTGCGGATGGGGTTCCCACGTTGTGCGTGGGGTTGCGGGGCCTGATCTACACCGAGATTGAGGCGAGTGGCCCGGCTCGGGATTTGCACTCCGGCATGTATGGGGGCGCTGCGCCAAATGCGGTTTTTGGGCTGATTGAGTTGCTGGCGAAGGCAAAAGATGCAAACGGCCGTATTCAGATTCCCGGCGTGTATGACGATGTAGCCGCGCCTGATCCGGCCGAGGTTCAAAGCTGGAGACAGTTACCTTTCTCCGAAGCGGATTTTCTTTCGCATGAGGTAGGCGCGACGGATCTGACGGGTGAGCCGGAGCAGTCGGTATTAGCTCGGATTTGGGCGCGTCCGACATTTGAGGTTCATGGGATTGCGGGCGGGTTTACGGGGGCGGGGTCGAAGACGGTGATTCCGGCTAAGGCGCTGGCGAAAGTCAGTATGCGATTGGTTCCGAAGCAAGATCCCCACAAAATTGTTGCTTCTTTGAAGGAGTGGATGAAGGAGAACACGCCAAAGGGCATCCGCACGGAAGTTCGGGTTCTTGGCGCTAGTCCCGGTATTTCCGTGAACCCGCATCATCCGGCTATTGATGTGGCAGCAAAGGTATTCAGCGAGGTGCTCGGAAAGCCGACGGTTTTCATTCGGAGCGGCGGGTCGATTCCGATTGTGGGTGAATTTGCCACGCATCTGGGGATTCCGACGGCGTTGATGGGTTTTGGGCTTCCCGATGACGGGCTACACTCGCCCAATGAGAAGTTCCGGATCAGCAATTACTACACGGGGATTGAGACCATTGCGCGGTTTCTGGAGACGTATGGCGGGGCGAGTTAAACCACCCTCAAAGAACATCGATTAAGCTGCCCAAGTATGGACAATCTCCTAATCTTTGAATTGTGGAGGCGATGTGGGCCAAATCACATGCTACAGTCGAGGTAAATGTTGCCAGACCTTGCTCTTGCGCTGCGTCTTCAGGCGCTGGATCGCAAGATAGCGAGCCTCGAAAATGAGATCGCGGCTCTTCCGAAGCATGTTGCGGAGATTGAAAAGCAGTTGGAGGCGCATACCCGCCAGCTAGAACGGGACCGCGCGGCGCTGGCTGCGAATGGGCGTGACCGCAAGAAACTGGAAGGCGATATTCAGGTCCAGGAGGGGAAGATTTCCAAGCTGCGGGACCAGACGCTGCAAGCGAAGACTAATGAGCAGTACCGGGCTTTTCAGAATGAGATCGCTTATGCAGAGGGCGAAATTCGCAAGGCGGAGGATCGCATTCTGGATTTGATGGAGCTGTCTGAGCCGCTGGAGAAGAATGTAAAAGCGTCTGAAGTTGATTTAAAGAAACAGCAGCAACAAGTGGAATCCGAGAAGAAGACAGCACGGGAGCGCACAGCGGCTTCTCAGAAGGAGCTCGCGGAGAAAACAGCGGAGCGGAAGTCCCTCAGCGGTCAAATGGATCAGAAGTTTTACGCTGAGTACGAGCGCATCCGCAAAAAGACGAAGAATACGCCGATTGCCGAGGCAGTGGATGGGCATTGTGATGCTTGCCGTATTTCCCTGCGTCCACAGTTTTTCCAGGATCTCCGCAAAGGGGATAAAATTATGTTCTGTGAAAGCTGCGGGCGGATTCTTGTTTACAATCCGGTGATTGACGTTTCCAGTGATCTAGCGGCTTCTCAGCAAATGGCCTAGGAGCAACAAGCTGATGGATTGACACAGCGGCTCAGTGAGGACCTGTGGAGTATTATGCTCCAGGAGGTTAGGTCCAGCATGAACCGTTGTTTACTTGTTCTGTTTACCGCTGTCCCCGTGATTACGTCGGCTGTTTTGGCCGAGACTCCCTCTCCCGCGTTGCTCGTTCTCAATAAAGAAGGCTCACTGGCTCTGATTGATCCGGGGAGCGGGCAAGTGGTTGGACGGGTGCCTACGGGCGCAGATCCGCATGAGGTTGCGGTGTCCAGTGACAGTAAGCTCGCCTTCACGAGTAATTACGGGTCGTCACGTCCGGGAAGCGAGGGCCATACGATTTCAGTCATTGATATTGCGGCCCAAAAAGAGCTACACCGAGTTGACTTGACGCCGTTGCGCCGGCCACATGGCTTGTTTTTCGCGGACGGGAAGCTGTACTTTACTGCCGAAAGCAATAAGGTTGTCGGACGCTACGATCCTGCTGCGAACAAAGTCGATTGGGTCCTCGGTACGGGCCAGAATACAACGCATATGGTCCTGCTCAATCGGGACCAGAGCAACATCTTCACTTCGAATATTGGTTCAGATTCCATCAGCATTTTCCAGCGCGGCAGTGGGCCAGATAGTTGGAATCAGACGGTTGTTCCCGTTGGCAAGGGTCCTGAGGGCTTTGATCTTTCTCCTGACGAAAAGGCACTCTGGGTTGCTCATTCGGGTGATGGCAAGGTGTCCATTATCGATTGGGCCAGGGGGAAAGTGGTGGGGATAATTGATGTTCATACAACCCGTTCGAATCGCTTGAAGTTTACGCCCGACGGAAAGCTTGTGCTGATTTCCGACCTTGGCACGGGCGACCTGCTCGTTTTGGATGCAGCTACCCATAATGAACGGAAACGAATGAATTTGGGGCGCGGCCTTGCCGGCATCCTGATTACGCCGGATAGTTCGCGGGCCTATGTAGCGGCGACGGGTGATAACAATGTCGCGGTGGTGAACTTGAACAATCTGACCGTGGAAGGCCGTCTCCATCCTGGAAACGGTCCTGATGGCATGGCTTACCTGGAGAAACAGAACGCTTCCAGCAGCCATTGAATGGTTTGCGATCTTCACTCCTGGAAAATTTAGCCCCTTTGTCGATTCACATCTCTGTCGTTCGTTATTGTGTGTACGCCCGAGCGTAACGAACAAACCATAGGAGACCAGTTCCATGCAATACATGCTTTTGATTTACGATGATGAGAAGTTGAATGCTACTCTCTCGCCCGAGGACGGAAACAGGATGATGGGCGCTTATATGGCCTATACAAATGCCCTCCACGCGGCAGGAGTGCTCACCGGCAGCAACGCCCTGCATCCCACGCCAGCGGCAACTACTGTGCGTGGAACGCAGGTGATCGACGGACCTTACGCTGAAACTAAGGAGCAGTTGGGGGGATATTTTCTTCTCGATTTGCCGGATCTGAACGCAGCCATTGAATGGGCTAAACGTTGTCCCGCGGCACAAGGCGGCGGCTCGGTCGAGATACGCCCCGTAGTGGTGTTTACTCCTGAACAACTTGCCAGCGCCCAGCTACAACACGCTTGACCGGGAAATTGAGCGGATTGCCCGCGAGAGCTACGGCAAGCTGGTTGCCCTGCTTACGGCGGAGTTCCGCGATTTGACGGCTGCTGAAGACGCACTGAGCGATGCGCTCCTGAAGGCGCTCACGCGGTGGCAGGACCGAGGCATCCCGGATTCACCGGAAGCTTGGCTGCTAACTACGGCACGAAGACGATTCCTGGATGAAGCGCGGAGGAAACGAATCCGCGCTTCCCATACTCCGGAATTACTGAACCGGCTTGCCAGTTCCTGTAGCCTTGAGGCTCCTTCCATGCCGGACCGGCGGTTGGGACTTTTTTTCGTTTGCGCGCACCCAGCTATTGACTCGGCAGCGCGAGCGCCCTTAATCCTGCAAACGGTTTTGGGACTGCAGGCGTCCCGGATTGCGGAAGCTTTTCTCGTTTCTGAAACGGCGATGGCCCAGCGCCTGGTCCGAGCAAAACGAAAGATCAGAGACGCAGGCATTCCGTTTCAGGTACCGGCGAGCACGGAGCTTACGGGGCGCCTCCAGGCGGTGCTGGAGGCTATTTATGCGTGTTATGCGGCGGGCTGGTCCACGCCGCTCGGCGCGGATGACGAAAGCCGCGGCTTAGCTGAGGAGGCTATCTGGCTGGCGAGGATTTTGACTGATCTTTGTCCGGACGAACCGGAAGCGATTGGCCTGCTGGCGCTGATTCTGCAT
>JBJMGL010000161.1:0-2342 GCA_045807985.1 Bryobacteraceae bacterium | reverse complement strand
CTCCCCAAGCCACATCCCCTTCGGGGAATTCAAATAAGTCACCTTGGGCGAAAGCGACACCCAGCATTCCTGGAACGTCTGCGGGCCCGTCGGCTCAGGATTATCAAAATCTCGGCAACAATATTGCCTCGAAGGTGCAAAAACAGGTGAATGATCAACTCCGCAAGATGGGGATTGACCCTTCATCATCCAATTCGACGGGAGCCAACGCACATCCGAAAGCCTGTGCCCAAATTTCGAGGGCTTGCATAGCCGCTGGATTCGTCGCAGGCCCCGGAAACACTGGCAATCAAGTCTTCCCCGACTGCGTGGTCCCGCTCATGGATGGAACTCCGCAGCCGCAAAACGCAACCATACCGCTGCCGCAGGTCAATCCGAACGTGATTGCTGCCTGTAAGCAGTTGAAGCCCAACTACGGGCATTTCTCGAAAAAGCATTCGCGGGAGCCATCCAGCGAGGAATCCTCTCCGGAATCGGAGCAATAACCGGTAAATTCTGACGTAAAAAGTCAGGGCGGTTTACCTGCTTGCGATGCGTCATTTATACTTCTTCTTCGCAGACTACCGAACTATCCCAGCTGCCGAAGACAGGAGCTTAAGACTTTTTCATGCCTAAACGCACATTCCAGCCTAACCGTCGCCGCCGCTCGAAGGTTCACGGCTTTCGCACTCGTATGAAGACGAAGAGCGGGCAAGCCGTCATCTCACGGCGCCGGGCCAAAGGACGGAAACGGGTTGCCGTGAAGCCTGGTTTCCGTGAGTAGAAATGCACGGGCAAGAATGCCCGTGCTCCCGCAAAATTGAATTTCGAGGCACAGGCGTCCTCGCCTGTGCAACTCTAAAATTGAAGGAATCGCCCCAGCGGAGTGAGAACAGAGGGTTTCCGAAAAGTCGCCGCTTGTTACGCCATGCGGACTTTGAACGGGTTTACAAGCAGGGACGACGGCACTTCGCCACGCACATGACCGCGTTTTACCTGAGGCGCGAGGGCGAACCCGGCGAAAGCAATTTACGTATTGGTTTTACAGTTGGAAAGGTGTTGGGCGGCGCAGTTCAGCGGAACCGCATGAAGCGCCGGTTGCGCGAGGCAGTACGATTGTCCGGATTTACGCCGGCGGCCGCGGTGGATGTTGTGATCAATCCTAAGCGCTCGCTGCTGAGCGTGGACTTTCGCATCGTGCAGAGCGAGGTAGCAAAAGCGTTTCGCGTAGTTGAAAGATCTTTTGAGAAGGGCAAACACTGATAGAACAGGCACAATCAGGCGTCAGGCGTCGGGCATCAGGCTCTAAGGTCTTTGCTATTTTGCTGGCGATGCCGCAAGCCGTTCTGCTTGCTTTGCTCCGCGGATACAAGTGGGCCATCTCACCAATGTTCTTGCCCTCCTGCCGCTACGTTCCAACCTGTTCCGAATACGCAGCCGAAGCTATTGAAGGGCACGGCGCGTTGCGCGGATCAGTGATGTCGATATGGCGTCTTCTGCGCTGCCATCCGTTTGTGAAGGGCGGATATGATCCCGTCCCTCTAGCGAACGCGCAATCCCATCCCGGAGCTACGCTCCGGAGGACAGCCGAGGGCGACTGTACCCACGTGAACTGATCCCATGCCTGAATATAAGAGCCCGCAATCCGAGCCCGGCAACGAGCAGCGTTTCTTGCTGGTGATTCTGGCAATGGCAGTGGTGGTCTTCGGCTCTCAGTTCTTTTTGAAAAAGTACGCTCCGCAGCCGCCAGCAAACAGCAGCGCTCATCCTACTCAGGCGGTGCAACAGGCCCCTGCGCAATCAGCGGCGGCTTCTGGTCAACCAGCAACGATTGCGCCAAAACCGCCGAAAGAACCTGCTGGAACGAAACAAGCCGCCTCTGAAACCGAGACCGTTATTGAGAACGATCTCTATCGCATAACGTTCACCAACCGCGGGGCGCAGGCAAAGTCGTGGATACTGAAGAAATATCAGGACGATCACGGCCGTCCACTCGATCTCGTAAACCAGCCGGCGGCGGCGAAGTTCGGGTATCCGCTTTCGCTTTGGACGTACGATGAAGCGCTGCGCAATAAACTCAGCTCCGCCTTATATGTCAGCTCCGGCAGTGGAACTCTGAGCGCTCCTGCCAAGCTGGAATTCGAATATTCCGATTCCGGTCTGACCGTCCGTAAGAGTTTCGAGTTTGACAGCACGTACGTCGTCCATGTCTACACGTCCGTTTTCCAGAACGAAGCGCCGGTTTATGCCTTTCCGGCATGGCCTGCCGGATTCGGCGACCAAGCCAGTCTCGCCGCTTACGCTTCCGGACAGTTCGAATACCAAGTCAATGCCGATGCCGAGCACATTGCGGGCAAGAAAGT
>JBJMGL010000160.1:0-2066 GCA_045807985.1 Bryobacteraceae bacterium | reverse complement strand
CTTTCAATCCATTGCAGGTATGCCAGCGTCGACATAAAAACGCCAAATACGATGGCAATTTTCAGCAGACTTACGAGAAAGAAGTTCATCGCGCCAGCCCCGTGGTTTCTACCTGAACACTGCCTTCTTCCACGCCAGTCTCTTTCGCCGGATCGCTATAAAGATTACCGGGCGACTCGATGACAGAGTTCAGCATATTCGAGAATCTACCCAGCGTACCCGAAGTGAAAAGCGTATTGCGCGCCGACCGGACGAGTTCCGGCGCGGAACGGAATTGGAAGTGTCCATTCAACGGTGCCGTGTGTGCCGCGCCTCCCATTTCAATCACCGCAAACGGCACGTTGTAGCCATGAACTGTCTGCCGGATCTGCTGAAAAATAGCCGTTGGATTCACCGGGCTTAAGTCTTCGCGCATTTCCTTGGCGATAAGTCCGATGATTTCCAGATCCGGCTTTGCTCCCATAGTTTTGGGGCCCTTGCTGAGTTTCTGGACTTCACCACAGACGTTGGTAACAGTTCCAGTTTTCTCATAAGCGGAAGCTGCTGGAAAGACCACGTCAGCACGCTGCGCTGTCTCCGTTAAAAATAAATCCTGTACGACAACAAACGCTTTAGTGGAAGCAATGGGCTGGCGGGATACCGGATTCGCGCCAATCACCCAAAGCGCATCCAGATCCGTAGCGGCCAGAATCTGATCGTAATTCAGGCCTGGTTCTAAACCAACATCGCTGACAGAGTGGTACCCAGGCAGCAGATCCGGCAGCAGCCCCATATCGGAAGCACCGCGCGAGTTCGAGTAATCCACCAGGCAGACATACTTCACCGGTATGCCGAGAGAATCGCCGAACGCAACCAGGTTCCGAATGGCATCCCCCTTGATCGCAGCCCCGAAAACGATAACCAGTTCCGGCTCCGCCTTCAGCTTTTCGCGCAAGCTCTCAAGAGCTTCGAATTCGCGCCCCAGTTCTGCCCGGACTGATGTTGCATAGCTGTCTTCGCGCACCGCGCCAGGAGTAACCGTATACACATGCGCTTTATTGAGCCGCCAGTTGCTCCGCAGTTGATAGGCAACCAAAGGCTGCTCCTGCGCCAAGTCGCTGTCGATGACCAGCGCGGCCTTCGTCGTGAACAGGTCAGACATCGTGGCTAGCGCATTGGTGCGCCCGTGCAGCGCGTCCAATAACGTCGGCACATCACCGGTCCGATGATGATCGATGTTTGACGTGCCGAGCGCCTTGCGTACGAACCGTTGCAGCAGGAAATTTTCTTCGTTGGTCGTGTGATTCGACCCAATCACCGCGAACTTGCCGTTCTTGGCCCGCAGCCCCATGAACTTTTTAGCAACCGTAGCCAGCGCGATCGCCCAGGAAACAGGCTTCAGTTCGCCATTGGTACGGACCAAAGGAGTGGTCAGGCGGTCGGAATGCTCGTTGAAGTCAAAGGCATACCGTCCCTTTACGCACAGAAACTCGCCGTTTACGCCGGATCTGTCACGGTTATTCGCCCGCATGATGTCCCCATTGCGAACACCCAGCGTCGTTTTACAGCCGTTCGAGCAATGCGTGCAGATTGTGCCGACGTGCTGCATCTCCCAGGGCCGTGTTTTGTAGCGATAGGTTCCGCTGGTTAACGCACCCACGGGACAGATATCAATGCACGCGCCGCACTCATCGCACTCCAGATGGTCACCGTGGTTGGGGATGATCTCGGCAGCCGCGCCGCGATTACCGATGCTGAGAGCATTGACTCCCAGCCCCTCACCGCAGATACGCACGCAACGGTAACAGAGAATACAACGCGGCGCATCGTAGAAAACGATAGGCGACCACTGCTTCTCATCCACGTGGACTTTGACCTCCCGGAATCGGCTTTCGCCCGCGCCGTACCGGAACACCATATCCTGCAGTTCGCACTCGCCACCCTTGTCGCAAACAGGACAATCCAGCGGGTGATTTGTGAGCAGCAGCTCCAGCATGCTCTTGCGAGCTTGCTGGACTTGAGGAGAGTCGGTCTTGACGACCATACCCTCTGTCACGGGAATCGTGCAGCTGGCTAAGAGCTTGGGG
>JBJMGL010000159.1:0-10092 GCA_045807985.1 Bryobacteraceae bacterium | reverse complement strand
TGAGATACTCTTGCGCGCTCAAAATCCTTGGGAAAAGCGCCGTTGCTCCCAGAACAGGAACGGCCCCCAGCAGGCTGCGTCTGCTTAACTTGTAATCGGACATAGATTAGATTGCCTCCAGTTCTTCTTCGAGCAGTTGCTTCTGGTACAACTCGGCATAATATCCGCCTCGCCGTTGCAACTCCTCGTGCGTACCAATTTCTACCACACTGCCATGGCTTAACACGACAATGCGGTCAGCATTCTGAACGGTGGACACGCGATGTGAAATTAAGATAGTCGTGCGATCTTGCATCACGCTTGCCAAGCCGCTCAGAACCTTCTCTTCTGTAACAGTATCAACACTGGAAAGCGCATCATCCAGAATCAGAATACGAGGATTTCGCAGAATGGCTCGTGCAATCGCCGTTCGTTGTTTTTGGCCGCCTGAAAGCGTTAAACCGCGCTCTCCGATGACAGTGTCCAGCCCGTTCGGAAACCCTTCAATGTCGGTTATTAGCCCTGCCACATCCGCGGCCCAACGAATCTGATGGACCGAAGCATCAGGAACACCCCAGGCAATATTCTCCGCCAAAGTTGCGCTGAAAAGAAATGTTTCTTGCGGAACAAAACCAATTTGCCGCCGCAATTCTTCTGGATCAAACTGGCGGACGTCCACACCGCCGAAAGTTACTGTTCCATTCGATGGGTCCATCATGCGGGCAATCAGGCTTACCAAAGTAGTTTTACCGCTTCCGGTATGTCCCACGACAGCAATCGTTTCTCCAGAGTGGATCAAGAGGCTAATGTCGTCCAGCGCGGTCCGTTCGCCAAAGCGCATAGAAACGCCGCGAAAGCCAATCTCAGCTGAATATTCGGAGGGATGGAACGATTTTCCTGTCGGCCCGGCGATGCTCGGGCGTTCATGAAGGATCTCGTTGATGCGGTTCAAGGATGCTGTCCCGCGCTGCATCAAGTTCACGACCCAGCCAAACGCAATCATAGGCCAAATCAGCATGCCCATGTAAGTGTTGAACATGACAAAACTTCCCAAGCTGATTCGTCCTTGCATTAACTGCCGCCCGCCAGCCCATAAGACAAGCAGAAATGTAATACCGATTAATGCCTGCAGGAGCGGCATGAAAGCGCCCTGAATTCTTGCCAAGCCGATGTTTTCGCGAATATACTCTTCATTCAGACGCTCGAACTGTTCCACTTCCGCCTGTTCTTGCGCGTAAGCCCGCACAACGCGCACTCCGGCCAGATTCTCCTGCACCCGGCTACTGATATCGGAAAACATTTTTTGGATATGCTCGAACCGTGCGTGAATTCGTCTGCCAAAATAAATGACTGCAATAGACACAATGGGGGCCGGACTCAGCGCGATTAGCGTAAGCCAGAGGTTTGCATGCGCCATCACTGCTACTGCCAGCACCAGCATGATGGAAGTTTCGGTCCAATACATAATTCCCGGCCCCAGCATCATGCGCACCGCATTTAAGTCATTGGTGCTTCGCGCCATGATGTCGCCCGTCCGGTAGCGCGAATAGAAATCTTGCGACAGTTCAACAAGATGCCCGAAAAGATCGTTGCGCAGGTCGTATTCAATATCGCGCGAGATGCCGATGATAATGACGCGCATCCAGTATTGAAATAAACCTTTGAGTAATGACAGCCCAATCAGCAACGCCGCCAGTTGGAGGACGGTACGGATCTGAAATCCATGCGTGAGCGAATCAACTCCATTTTTAATAACAATGGGCAAAGTAACTGCGAGGACATCCTTCATCAAGAGCGACCCCATGCCCAAGGCAAGGCCGCCGCGATACTTCCGCATGTACGGCCAAAGCGTTGAAAGTGACTTCCACATCTAAATACCTAAAGCTGTTGCAACTGTTTTCATCCACTCGAACAGAAATATCTTCTGTCCATTGCGCGTTTGCCACCAAGTACCCGGCGTAAAGAAAGGATCAGGCGCGGGAACAACAATGACCCGAATATCAGGGTTCTGCTTGCGTATGAGCTTGGCGGCACGCCGGGTGTGATAATTGCTTGTCACAAGGATAATTTTTTTCGCGCCGTGTTCTCGCAGGTACTTGCCAATGAATGCTGTTTCAACCCGCGTGGAGTTGGAGTTGCTCGGCAAGGGCCGGAACAGGGAACCGCTATAACCTTGGCGGCGCGCATATTCAATAGTCGCATCCGACTCAGGCCCCAGGAGGTTTGGAGGGCCGCTTACCAATACATATGGGGCGTAGCCCGCTTGTTGAAGTTGCGCTGCTGTCACAATCCGGGTGCCAAACTCATCACCGCCTAAAACTACAATGGCATCTGATTTTTGGGGACCATCATTCTCTACGAGAAACTGTCCGGCAGCAGTCAGCAGAGGCGTTCGAAGCAGAAAAGCTGTGAGCGTCAGCAGAACAGTAACAATAAAGAAGGTAAGGCAACCAGGACGAGTGCGTGGTTTGCCGAAAGATCTATCCCGCAGTACTAGTCCTCATTTGGATCTTTGGAAGGGTCCGTTTTCCGTGAATCCAAGCGGCCTACGCTCTTTAATTTCTGATACATTCGTTCAATTTCTTCTTCATCGTCCTGGCTGAGCATGCGTACTGGATCATCATTTGCCGAACCGGTGCCGCTCTGTTCCTTTATGTCGTTCCAGGTCCAGTAATCACGATGCGCAACTCCGTCAAATGTTGCCCAGCTTGAATTCTTGCGCAATTGATACATCAGCCTGGCAATTTGCTCCGGTTCTCCAGGAAAAACAAGCGTTTTCCGACGCGAATTGGTTAATTTCAGCTTCAAAATGAGGGGGGAAACGAAACGGCTGCTATTGATTTCGCGGACTTCCTGCCAAGCGATTGTGCGCTCTCCGATGTGAAATTGAGTTGCTCCAACACGGATGCGCGGAAGCGCCGACAGCCAGAATAAGCCGCCCGCTGTCAAAGCGCAAAGCGCACCGGGAATAAAGGCCAACGGAGCCCGGAAACCGCACAAAAGACAGACAATTGCGCCTGCCAAGGCCGCCCAGCCGACGCGGGCATACAGGCGCGAAGGCGTATAAGTTTCGACGGACGGCTCCATGCTTTAAGGCTACTCCTGACCTTCGGGGCCGTCAATGTTGAAGGTTTTTCCGGCCCAAAAAAAGCGGAAATTATCCGGCTGCTCCCGCTGGCCGGCGTTTGGTCATTTCGACGCCTCGCCGGATGTAGTCCAAGCCACTAAGTATTGTAAATAGTGCAGCTAAGGCAAGAGCGAGATGCTGAAGATACCCTAAAAGAGGGTACGGATAGGCAGCGTGGGTCAGAACCAGAAAGACGAGCACAATCTGGAAGAAAGTGCTGACCTTGCCCCATACCGAGGGCAAAAATTGGCGATAACCTCGCAAAAAACGCAGTAAAAGCGCTCCCGTAATAATGATCAGGTCGCGGCCAACCCCTAATAGGAGCATCCAGACCGGCAAAAGTCCAATAAGGCCAAGAACTACAAATAAGGTCATCAGCAGGACTTTGTCAGCAAGGGGATCGAGAACTACGCCTGCCCTGCCGCTGACCTGAAATCTGCGAGCGGTCCAGCCGTCCAGCCAGTCGGTGACCCCCGCGATTAATACCAGGACCAAAGCTTCGCGAAAACGGGATTGAAATAGCAGCCAAACCAGTACTGGGGAGGAAAAAAGGCGGAAGAGAGTAAGGAAGAGCGGAATCTGCTGCACGGCCGCCTTCTCATTATCAAGCCGAGCGCGAGTGAGCCAGCGCGTTCAGCGTGACGATCTCATAGAAAGACGGGTCGGACATTAGTTTCTTCACCAATGCCACGTGCATCGCGTGGCCGCCTTTTTCCGCTATCACCGCGCCCAGAAGCGGACGCCCGATCAGCGCCAAGTCACCGATAAGATCGAGGGCCTTGTGGCGGCAGCACTCGTCCGGGAAACGCAAGCCGCCTTCATTTGCCACTCCCGTTCTGGTGAAGCAAACAGCATTTTCAAGCGTGGCTCCCCGGATCAGGCCCATGTCGCGCATTTGATCCAATTCGTATTCAAAGCCAAAGGTGCGCGCCGGGGCAATTTCGGAGGCATACCTTTCCGGCGTGACTTCCAGTTCCAGGTTTTGCTGGCTCGCCAGCGGATGATTGTAGTCGCTGTAACAGCGAAGTTGAAAGCGGTCACATGGAAGAATGGATACTCGTTTCCCGTTAGCTTCCACGCTGATAGGCTTTACAATCCGCATGTAACGGCGGAGCCGACGCGACGACTGGATTCCCGCTGTTCTGATAAGCTCGACAAAGGGCAACGCGCTGCCGTCCAGGATGGGAACTTCCAGGTTGTCGAGTTCGCAATAAGCGTTGTCGATGCCCATGCTGTAGAGCACGCTGAGCAGATGCTCAGTGGTGGAAATGAAAATGCCGCGAGGGTGCATCAAGCTGGTGGCATAGCTGACGCGCTCTACATATTCCCAACTGGCCTTAATTTTCGTGTTATCGAGATCTGTCCGGATAAACACGATGCCTGTATCGGGTGGAGCGGGCGTAATGCGCAGAGTGACGGGGGCGCCATGGTGGAGGCCGATCCCTATTACTTGCACCGGCCTGCGAATCGTTGTCTCGTAAGGCATCAACAAAGCATCAGCATAGCAAGTTCACGTCCATAACGGTAATTTATTGATTCAAAATGACTTCAGCTTTTAGTAGTGTGTCAAAATAGCCACACTTATGGTGGCCAAACCTGCTTTGTTGTAGCAATTTTGATTCATTCACTGGCTGAGAGTAGTAACCTGACGTCAAACGCATGTTTTCTTCCAAGGCTCGTCTCGTGCCCCTGGCGGCTCTCGCCGCGCTTCCGCTTTTGTTGACGGCGGAGGAAAAGGTCGATCTTGCGATTGTGAACCGCATCCGAGCCCAAGCTTTTCAGCATTCCGAGGTAATGGACACAATGTTCTACCTGACGGACGTCTATGGGCCGCGCTTGACGAACTCGCCGAACTTCAGAGTTGCTGGCGATTGGGCTGTGCAACGGCTAAAAAATTATGGCCTGGTGAATGTAAAGGAAGAGAAGTGGGGTCCTTTCGGGCGTGGCTGGCAATGCCGATACTTTGAAGCCCATATGGTGGAACCCCAGTTTTCCGCTTTGATGGGGATTCCGCTGGCTTGGACGGAAGGGACCAATGGTTCGATTACCGGAGAACCGATATTGGCTACCATCCGCACCGAAGCGGATATGGAGAAGTACAAAGGCAAGCTGCGCGGAAAGATTGTGATGACGGCCGAGCCGCGAGAGTTACCGTTCCCGACGAGTCCCGAAGCGCACCGATATACGGACGCTGAACTGGCGGCACGGGCCGAGGCTCCTGATCCGGCCGCTCCGAGTTTCTTTGGCGCTCCGAATGCGAACGTGCGCAGGAATGCCGGCGGCGCTCCGAATCCGACGATGTCCCGTGAGGAGCGCATGCGATTGCAGGACAAGATTGCGCAGTTTATGAGGGATGAGGGCGTCTTACTGGTGCTTTCGGCGAGCCCAAATGGGATGGGTGGGGCGATCTTTGCCGCATCGGGCGGCTCGTATGATCCGAAGCATTTGGTTTCCGTTCCCGGCGTGGGCTTAATGCCGGAACAATACAACCGCCTTGCGCGGCTGCTCGAACACAAGATTCCAGTGAAGCTGGAATTTAACATCCAGAACGAAATTACGGAAAATAATCCCGATTCGTTTAACATTGTGGGCGAAATTCCCGGAAGCGGTCCGCATAAGGATCAGCTTGTAATGCTGGGCGCGCACTTCGATTCATGGCATGGAGGGACCGGCGCTACGGACAATGCGGCGGGAAGCGCGGTGATGATGGAGGCGGTTCGCATTTTGAAGGCGCTGAAACAGCCGATGGACCGCACGGTCCGGATTGCGCTTTGGGGCGGGGAAGAGGAAGGGCTGCTCGGTTCGCGGGCTTACGTGGCGGAGCATTTCGGCAACCGCGAAACCATGAAGGTGACGGCGGAACATGCTAAGCTGTCCGGCTATTTCAACTACGATAACGGGACCGGTCGGATTCGCGGCGTGTACCTGCAAGACAATGACATGATGCGGCCCATTTTCGAGTCCTGGTTTGCGCCGTTTAAGGATTTGGGCGCGGGCACGATTCCCATTCGCAACACAGGCGGGACGGATCATCTTTCCTACGATGCCGTGGGATTGCCGGGGTTCCAATTCATTCAAGATCCGATGGATTATGAGACGCGCACGCATCACTCGAATATGGATGTGTATGACCGGATTCAGGCCGGTGATCTGATGCAGGCTTCGGCCATGATCGCTTCGTTTGTTTACAACACAGCGACCCGCCCGGAGATGCTGCCGCGCAAGCCGCTGCCGGAGCCGCAACCGACGAAGCAGGGTCCGTCCGGGCATGATGTAACAAAGCCGCATGACCAACCGCCGACGGGGTGACACCGACGACGCGGCAGTAGTTGTGCAGCGTTGAGCGTAGCCTTTGAGATTGTTGGGAGTTCTGGATGGGAACTCGCTTAATGACTCTACGCTGATGAGTTCTTACTCTGCTTTGCGAATTCCTCTGTGATTTCAGTTCTCATGCATTTCTCCAGACACATTGAATAAGCAGGCGTTAATTGCCGATGAGATCGCAGGAAGGAGATCATGTAGAAAATGTACCTCTCCGGTACGGCACCTCAAGCCGTGTAAGAGGTCAATGAGCACATCCGTATCAAGGAGGCGCAATAATCCTCTCGGCTCCTAATCCAGACTTTGTCGCGGAGCTCTCGTGCGTATGTTTGTGCATCAGACCGGAGACGCGCTTCCGCATTCTGATTCAACTTGACTGTGATCATGACTCGCTTACTCCTTAATGAGAGAGCTATCTTCCTTTACTCTACGGACTTCTTGGAGCTAAGACAAAGAGTCGGAAGATCATTCAAAAAGCCTATGGTTTTGGAGGATCAAGTGAGAAAGATGATACCGGCTGGGCTACCAACTGGAGTATATTGGCCGGTAAAGGTCAGCAATCCTGTCGTGCTGTCGATTCGGAAACAGGTCACGGCATCACTTCTCTGATTGCACACGTAAAAGAATTTTCCCGTGGGATCGATGTTGAAGCTTCTCGGATAATCGCCCAGGGTTGAGCTTTCTCCGACCCGTGTGAGTCCACCGCTCTCGTCAATGGAGAAGACCGCAATCGTATCGTGAAGCCGATTCGCTGCGTACACAAAACGACCGTCAGGAGAGACCATGATTTCCGAAGTGAAGTTGGTGCCAGTGAATCGCCGCGGCAGCGTGGAAATCGTCTGCTGCGCCATCAACGAACCGCTGTTTGGGTCAAATTGGAAGTAGGTAATAGTGGATGCTTCTTCCTGGATTGAATAAAGCCACATCCCATTGGGATGAAACGCAACGTGCCGCGGCCCATCTCCGGGCGGGAGCAATACGAAATTCTCGCCAGAAAGCGTGCCGGTTGTCTTATCGAAGCGGTAACTGTAAATACGATCCTGCGCCAGATCCGTATATAAAAGATAATTGCCGGTCGGGTCCGTCAGGATCACGTGCGCGTGTGGCGCTTCATGACCGCTGATCGCAAAGCTTCCTGGAGGCGCATTTGTGGCCTGCTTGGGCCCTAAGGAGTCCACATCCTGGCGTGTATCGACCATACTACCGAGCGAACCGTCTGACAAAATGGGCAGAACCGCAATGTTTCCGCCGCCGTAATTCGCGACCAGAACGAATTTGCCGGAAACATCGACACTCAGGTGCGCCGGCCCAGCACCCTCCGAACTAACGCGGTTCAAGAACACCAAATCACCGTTTGACCGATTGATGGCAAAAGAACTGACTGATCCGTTTGTGCCGTTGAAGTTTGACACCTCATTCACCGCATACAGGTGTGTTCTCGATGGGTCGAATGCGATCCAGGAGGGACTGGCGACTTCGGAAACTACTTTGATCAGCGACAGACGGCCATTCGAGGCATTCATTCGGTACAGGTAAATGCCCTGCCCATTACCGCCACTCCCAATCGCACCCGTGTAGGTGCCAATATAGGCGAAATAGAATCGCTGTTCAGATGAGTCCTCGGCTAGCGAACTTTCGGCGCTCTCTTGCGCCCCGGAATGGGACGAACTAGCTAACGCAGCGAGCGCAGTGCCCTTAATTAACCCCCGACGCGAAAACGTTTTCTGGGTACCGAGTTGCAAATCTTTAGACTGCATTATTTCTCCTTTATGGCGGCCGACTGAGCCCGCCCGTTTGAAAGTGAAACAACGGTGCCGCACGCCATATCTGACGTCGCGAAAAACAACGATTGTATAGTGCTGTCAGTGCCCTCCGGTCCTAGCGTAAAATGCTATCTCAACTCCTTTAACTTTTCAAGTGCTAAACATGGAGTGTCAACGCAAAGTAGAAATGTCCTATTCCCCGCCGAGTAGAAATGTCCGGTTTTGAACCGGGCCTCGGGAGTTCAGGATTAGAGTGGGATTGATTCTCCATGGGGTCGCGCTCATTGAGAAGAGGCAAGGCCGATACGAGAGAGCTGGCTTCGGAGTAAACGCCTGTAGACCCTCGGTCCAAGTTGCTCGTAAGGACATCGGCCGAGGGTTTTGCTTTTATTCTGGTGAAGCTCTGGAGTGGAGGACTTGCCTGCAGTAAACGCGACGACGGCGGGGCGGGTTTTGCTCCGCCTACCTTGCTGAGGTTTTCCGGCGCGGGTCGTTTTTGCCCAGGTAAAAGTTTTCCATCCAATCGCTCTTGCGCCGGACCGCTTTGCGCTCCCGGGGCGGTGCTGGCGATTCGGTGATTTTGGCTCGAACAGCGCACTCTTGGATGTTGAGATAGCGGTCGCGGAAGCGCGCCCAGATCGTGCCGTCGAGCCGCCGTTCCACGCGTACCGTGCCGCCGCGCAGACCAGCGCGAATGTCCGCGCTCGCAATTTGATACAGCTTGCCCTCGAAACGGATCGTGTAATCGTTGGCGACTTGCCGCGTTTCCACATGACTGAGGCTGGCTGCCAGGGAGTGCTCTTTCCCCAGTGGACGGTGCGCGTTGTCGGCGCTGGCCGGCTTTACCGCGAGCGTTGTGTTCCACCAAACCAGAAACTCGTTCTCCAGATAAGCGTTGGCCTGTTCGAGCGTGCCTGCGCCCGCTACTCGCAGCCCCTTCACCAAGCGGTCTTGTGCCGTGCCGAAAGCGCGCTCCCCACGTCCTTTCGCCTGGGGCGAGTGCGCGGCAATCCACTCGATATCCAGTTCCTGCAGCGCCCGTCCGATCTGCGTGGGCGGCAGTTCCGGACGGTCTTTGCCGGCCAGTTCGCCGCGTTTCGTCTTGGGCGTGTGGGCCAACAGCGAGGCCTTGTCGGTGTAAAAGCTCAACGGTCTTCCCTGGCGTTCCAGATAGCTCATCACCAGGCGCATATTCTCTTCGGTCGAGTCGTGCTCGACGAAACGGGCCAGCAGGCGGCTGGTGGCATCGTCGAGCATGCTGATCGGGTACCGCTTCGGCCCGCGGCCTTCCAGCCAATCGTGCTCGCTGGTATCCCACTGCACCAGCTCTCCCCAGCGGCTGCGCCGTGCGCGCCTCACATGTACTTTCGCCACCTGTTTGGGCTTTGCCCGCCATAGCCGGGCTTCTGTCATCCAGCCGCGCAGAGTCTCCCGGCTCACCGGCAGATCGTGGTTCTTCGCCAGGTGCTCGGACGCCAAGGTCGGGCCGAAATCGCGGGACAGATCCTGACTTAGAATCTCGATCGCTTTGCACCGCACTGCGTCCGCGATTTTGTGGCTCGAGCGACGCCCTCGTCCGGCATGCACAACCACTCTGTCGACACGCCGTTTCAGGCTCCTCAGCATGCGACGTACTTGCCGCTCGCTGACTCCCATCTCGGCTGCCGCTTCCCGTTGCGTGATCAGATTCTTTTGGGCTTTCTTCAGCGCGACCAGCCGGTCGCCCTCCTTCTGTGTCATCAGGAGTTGGTCCGTTTCCAACCCCCAGCGTGCCCCTGTCAATAGGACATTTCTATTTGGCACGAATAGGACATTTCTATTTTGCCTTGACACACACCGAACACCGGTGTCAACGCAAAATAGAAATGTCCTATTCTCCGCAAAGTAGAAATGTCCGCTTTT
>JBJMGL010000158.1:0-15590 GCA_045807985.1 Bryobacteraceae bacterium | reverse complement strand
TGCCGCATAAAGCAGCGAACGTGCAGCCCGGCTTCTCGTCGGTGTCCCTGAATGGAGATGTTGCGAAATTGCCGCTCACTAATTTGCCGGCCAGTGTAGGGGGCTTGGTAGACGTGTTTTCCCTGACCGGGACGGGAACACAATTTCCAGCCTCGAGTTTGCCGCCACCGGGCTCGAATTACACGGTAACAAATTTGAAGGCAGTCGGAGTGCGGCTGATTTGTGCGAATAACAGTTGCTCAAATTATGCTGCCCAGTTCGCAATTACCACCTTCGGCCAGAGATCGCATCCTGATGTTCCGGCAGAGTTCGACGTTTACCTTGATGTAAATAATGATGGCATGCCTGACCTGGTCATTTTTAACGGGGACATCGGGTTTGCGACCTCAGGGACCTTCTCCGGCCAGAATGGAATTTTCGTGGTGGACATCGCCGCGAACACTGCCGCGGGCCCGTATGCCTATACGGCGGCCGATCTGAATTCAGCAAACGTGATCTTTACCGTTCCCCTTAGTGCCCTTACCACATCGGCAGGTCTGAAGTTAACGGAAAGCACTCCGTTCACCTTCTCAGTATATGCGTATGATAACTACTTCACCGGTTCTCTAACTGATGGCATCAGTTCCATGCATTACGAGCTGGACATGCCCGCGTATTATGCTGAATTTGCTGAACTTACTGTGGCCGCGAACGGACTGTCACAGCTTCAAATCTATCCGAATAATGCAAGCTATCCCTTCTTAACCGGGCCTTACAACGGAAGTTCGCCTTCGCAGAAAGGATTGCTCCTGATGTATCGCGATGGGAAGGATGGACAGGAAACCAGTGTGGTGACAGTGACACCTTGACAAACTGATGACGATAGATTAGGAAGCTATTAACCTCCCATTCGGCAACGCAGCCGCTGTTAATGACAGAAAATCGCGGCGCGAAAAGGCTTCATAAGCAGGGCTGCGTTATCGTACTCATCAGGATCTTCGATGCGTGCCCTTTTTATCATCGCAACTGTTTTAGGAACGCTGCAAGCGCAGGAGTTCACATCGTCAACCGGCAATCCACCGGCGGTCAGAGTACATGGTGAGGCAACGATCTCCGCTCAACCAGATCAGGCGCAATTCGATATTGGTGTAGTGACTCAGGCTTCAAGCGTAAGCGCAGCTGTTAATCAAAACGCGGCTCAAACAAATGCAGTGATGCGGGAACTCAGAAATCTGGTCTCGGACAACGACATCAAAACCATAAACTTTGCGGTTAATCCAAACTACAAATATCCAAAAGAGGGAGCGGCTGCCATCATCGATGGGTATACCGCGAATAACACTGTTCGTCTGACATTGAATGATGCTTCCAAAATACCGGCAATCATTGAAGCAGCAACGAAATCCGGCGCAAACCATGTGGATCGCTTGAGTTTTCTCTTGAAAGACGAGAAACCGGTGCGAGCCAAGGCGTTAGCCGCCGCGGCAATGCAGGCCGAAGCAGGTGCTGAAGCCTTGGCCGGTGCTCTGAAGCTGAAACTCGGCCGTTTGCTGCGAGTGGAGGAAGGTCAGCCTGTGGTTGTTTCACCAGTGCGTTCGATGATGCTTGGAAAGGCCGAGTCAACGAATATGACACCAATCTCGCCAGGTACGATTGATATTCACGCGAATGTAGATCTTACTTACTTAATTATTCAGGAGCAGTCGCCAGGGTCGCCTCAGCGCTGACGAACTCCATCCGACACGAGACTGCTTTTTCAGGTTTACCACAGCTTGTACAGTAGTGATTTACTGACCTTATGAAATCCTCCACGTTAGCGGTGCCGTTAAGCACAAATAAACATTTAATCCGGTGGGTTGAGAAAATGGCCGACCTTACGAGGCCCGCGGCCATTCACTGGGTTGACGGATCACAGGAAGAAAACGACGCTCTTTGCGCGCAGATGGTGGCAAGCGGGACCTTTGTCAAGCTCAATGAGGACTTATGGCCTGGATGCTACTATGCGCGCTCTGACGCAAGCGATGTAGCACGCGTCGAAGACCGGACGTTCATCTGTTCGTTATCAAAGGATAGCGTGGGCCCCACGAACAATTGGGTGAATCCCTTTGAAATGCGGCGCAAATTGAAGTCACTGTTCACAGGCTGCATGCGTGGACGCACCATGTATGTGCTGCCATTCAGCATGGGCCCCATCGACTCGCCGATGTCACAGATTGGAGTCGAATTAACCGACTCGCCTTACGTCGTCGTCAATATGCGCATCATGGCGCGTATTGGGCTGCCGGTATTTCGCGAGATTGACAGGGACATCAAGCGCGTGGTGCCCTGTGTGCACAGCTTGGGTGCGCCGCTCCTTCCTGGTCAGAATGATGTGCCCTGGCCGTGCAACGACGAGAAGTACATCGTTCACTTTCCGGAAACGCGTGAAATCTGGTCCTATGGATCGGGATACGGAGGGAATGCGCTGCTTGGGAAAAAGTGCTTTGCCTTGCGTATTGCGTCTAACATTGCTCGTGATGAAGGGTGGATGGCCGAACATATGCTGATCGTCGGCGTCCAAAGCCCCGAGGGCGAGAAGACTTATGTCGCGGCAGCTTTTCCGAGCGCCTGCGGAAAAACGAACTTCGCCATGATGATTCCGCCCGAGGGTTTTGAAGGCTGGAAGGTCTGGACCGTTGGCGACGACATTGCATGGATCAAACCGGACGACAACGGAGAACTGAGGGCCATCAACCCGGAGGCTGGCTTCTTTGGAGTCGCGCCTGGCACCTCACCGAAAACAAACCCCAATGCGATTGCCACGCTTTCGAAGAACACGATTTTCACGAATGTCGCGCTGACCCCGGAGGGCGGGGTCTGGTGGGAAGGCTTGACCGACCAACCACCGGCGGAGTGCCTCGATTGGCAGGGAAACCACTGGACACCCGAGATCGGAAGAAAAACGGGGGTGAAAGCCGCTCACCCGAATGCTCGGTTTACCGCCCCGGCGTCACAGTGCCCCTCCATCGATCCTGCGTGGGAAGACCCGAGCGGCGTCCCGATTAGCGCCTTCATTTTCGGCGGGCGGCGCGCCACGACGACTCCGCTGGTTTATCAGGCTTTCAACTGGAGCGCCGGCGTGTATGTTGGCGCCACGATGGGATCGGAAACAACAGCGGCGGCGGCGGGAGCGACCGGCAAAGTTCGTCGCGACCCCATGGCAATGTTGCCCTTTTGCGGCTATCACATGGGCGACTATTTTCGGCATTGGCTCCGGATGCAGCGGTCATTAAGCGTTACGCCGCGCATTTTCCATGTGAACTGGTTTCGCAAGGACGCGGACGGAAACTTTCTCTGGCCGGGTTTCAGCCAGAATATGCGGGTTCTGAAGTGGATCGTGGACCGCGCCCATAGCCGCACCGGCGGCAGAGAAATGCCGATCGGTTGGATGCCGTACTACAAAGATATTGAATGGACCGGACTGGACTTCTCCCAAGAGCAATTTGCGGAGCTTCAGAGATTTGACTACCAATCGTGGCGCTCCGAAGTGATCGGGCACGAAGAACTATTTATCGATCTGCACGATCACTTACCGCCCGAAATGGTCTACGAGCGTGAACTGCTGATTTGCAGGCTTTAATGAACGTGAACTTAACTCTTTATCTCCCACGGCAAGGTCGACGGACCAATACGGAGCAGCTGCTACTGGGATGTTCGGCCGATCATTTCCTTGAAGGTACCGCCCAGCTTCAGGAACTCAGCAAGTCTCGAAGGCTTTCGTATATAGACCGAGGCCCCCAACCGCGCGGCCTCGTTTTTGTCTTTTTGATTGTCTGAGGAGGTCAGCACGGCGACGGGAACCGAAGGGCAGCTGGCACTGGCCCGAATCGCTTCCAGCACAACGCTTCCCGGCTTGCGAGGCAGATTGAGATCGAGAATCACGAGGTCCAGAGAAGGCCTCTGCTCAGCGTCGAGACTTTCGATGAACTCCAGGGCCCGCTGCCCATCTCTGATATGGATCAATTTGCATTCCACCTGGTGTTCATCAAGAGCTTCGCGGATCAGATTTACATCCGCCGGGTTATCTTCCACCAAGAGAATGACACGGCTCGCTTCTGCCGGAGAATCCCGATCGCGATTTTCACGCAGCGGGGAGGGTAAATAGAAATGTTGAACCTCCTCCGAGGCTAGACTCCACCCAAATCCGGCCGCCAGCGCGATCCACAATTCGTTGGCAAATGGCAAGCCCCATACCCGTCCCGGGGTAATCGGCCACACTGTGCAGACGCTTGAAGAGGCCAAAGATTTGCTCCTGATACTCGGAATCGATCCCGAGGCCGTTATCTCGAACGGAGAACTGCCACATGTTATCATGTCGCTCGGCGGCGACGTGAATCTCTGGACGCCGCTCACTGCGGTATCGAATCGCATTTCCGACCAGATTCTGAAACAACTGCTCCAGTTGAAATCGATGGATGCGCACTGAAGGGAGCGGTCCGTGTGTTACTAAGGCACCGCTATCCCGAATCGCTGCGCTTAAATTCGCGAGGCTTTCGGTCAGAACTCCGTTCGCATCCACGCCGTCCGTCACGGGTTCGCCTAACCGCGAAGCGTGAGTAAACGCGCGGAGGTCCCGCAAAAGCCGTTCCATGCGGGTCGCCCCCTCGACAATGTACCCGATATACTCATCGCCCTGCCTGCCGAGCTGACCGCCAAACTTCCTTTGCAGCATTTCCCCGTAGGTGGAAATCATTCGTAGGGGTTCCTGCAGGTCGTGCGAAGCAGAGTAGGCAAACTGTTCCAGATCGGCATTGGATCGAGTCAGAGACTCGTTGGCCTGTCGGAGTGCTTCTTGGTATCTCTCCTGTTCGGTAATGTCCCGCGCAATCTTGGAGGCGCCCACGATTCTGCCGGTGGCGTCTCGGATCGGCGACACCGTCAGGGAAATCGAGAGAATGCGGCCATCCTTGGTTCTTCGTCTGGTTTGGTAGTGGTCAAGCCGCTCACCGGAAGAGATTCTCTGGAGAATGTTCGGAAACTCATCCAGCCGGTCGGGAGTAGCCAGCACCGAGATGTGCTTCCCAATGACCTCGTCGGGCGTGTAACCGAAAATCCGCTGAGCGCCGCGGTTCCAGCTCTGAATGATGCCATTGAGATCCTTGCTGATAATGGCATCGTTCGAGAACTCAACAATGGAGGCCAGATGCTCTTTGAGCGCTACCACATCGAGGTCACCGCCGATGTCGCGCTTCAGATACGTGCTATCTGTCGCGCCCAGGAAGAGAGGTTCTGCCTGGCTGTGCTCATGGCTTGAACTTCGTTCTACAGGGCCAGAAAGACTCCGGCGAGGTTTACGCATCAACAACTTCCTCCTGCGAACTAGTCACAAGGCAGTGAGTGCCTGCAGGACCGCAAACACATTCGTCGCTGTCCGAATCCGACGTTGGACTTTGACAGGCAAACTGCCCTTGCCATCGGTGTTTATCAGTTAAGCTCACGTTGTTAGTGTCCCTGATAGGAAAGCGCCACTTCATCCTCAAAACCAAACCGCCCATTGTTCCCCGCTCGATCAACCGAGTCGAGAACTTTCCCAAACCTGTTTTTCACAATGACTTTTGTTGGACCAATTTCCACCGTAATACGTATGATTTTATCCAATCCGCCGAGGTCTGCTCTCACTTCATCGCCGCCTTTCCCGCCTGAGTAAACCTTTCGGGAAAGGGTGCGGGAATCCAGCGTGTAAGCAATTTTATTCTCAGGACCTGAGTAATCGGCAACGAACGCGACCTTCTTAATTTTGCTCTTGACGAGATCTTTGGAATCCTTGGGGTTCAGAATGTCAAAAGTGAAAGATCCCTCTTTGTCTTTTACAAAGCTCATCCCTTTTCCTTGGTGTACCCACCAGCCGCTTGCTGTCCAGGCATTGCCGTTCTCAAAAACATCACCGGGAGTTACTGATTTTGGGGCAACCTTAGCCGATGCTGCTTTCAAATCCCAGTCGATATTCACTGTCTGACCAGAGGCCACGGTGACCGTCTCGGTGCGGGACTCGAAACCACCTGCCTTTGCCGTGATTTCGTATGTGCCGGCAGACAAGCCAAGAGAGTGGTTGTTTGCGACCTCGATGACTTCCGGCTCGCCCTCTCGCTGATAGGACAGCTGAGCGTGTTGTGGAACAACCTTTAAGTTGACCGCTCCCAGAGTTTTCATGCTACCGGCGTGAATCTTGACTGTGGTGCCCGCCTTGAAAACCTGTGACTCTTTCAAATCTTCATAATGCGGCTTCCGAATCGTGATCGAGTGCTGGCCAACTTCCAGCTCCTTGGTAAAGGCGCCATTGGCTCCAATTGTGCCCTCAGGCTTATTGTCAATAAGAACTTCAGCATTGACCGGCGCGCCATCCACGGAGAGCACGGCCGGATGCGCAATCTCGGCAAGAGTGAATTCCAGCGGTTTCTGCGCTGTATCGCCGCTCTTGAGCGAAACCAGTTGTTCTGGGGAATCTACATAACCGTCGCGCGTAACCTTAATTTTGTAGGTGCCCGGCGGCAGGAACAGCGTCCTTGCGCCATCCGCCATCGGCTTTTTGATTGCTTGACCGCCGATCACTACAATACCGTCCTTCACATTCGCCTTAATGATGATAGGTATCCTTTCCGGTGCTCCACTCAGGACAACACTCAGGACCGGTAACGGTGAAAAGTCGATGGGAACAGCACGTGGCTTCCCGGTTCCGTCATCAACCACGAAATGGGCGGCCTGCTGCTCATTCAAATTTAAATCAAATCCGCTGTCCGGAATAACCGCCAATGAACGGTCATCAATTCCGCCCTTTAAATGGGGCGTGGCATAAACTTTCGCCGAGGAGCCCAATGAACTAACCACCACACCTGGTCTTAGCTTGGCTCCCAGCGGCGCTTTCAATGAAACCGCCTCTTTAGGTTTCACGCTGAAGGAGAACAAAAAGATTTCCCGGTTGCCGTCCAGTATCGTGAGCGTGTGATCACCGCTCGATATGTTCTCTTTGATCAGACTCCCGTCCTGCAAATCGACAGCTTGGCCGCCATCCAGAACATACTTGCCTGTTTTCAAATCAGAGACAATTCGCAGCTCTGGTAAAAGCGGCCGCAGGTCAAATGCAATGGTAATAGGGTTATGTTCATCCTTGCCTACAGTGAAGCTCCTGGATTCCGTGGTGTATCCGGGAGCAGAAGCTTCTGCCGTGTGTGGGCCGGGCTTAACGTCGATTCTGTGATCGGATACAGGCTTGCCATCCAGGTGAAAACCGGCATCCGAAACATTGGCGCTTAATGAAACTTTTGTCAGCGTTGGTTTCGGTTGAGTTGGACTGGGCGGCCAGCGGGAGAAAAGAATAGCGGCAAGAACAACCACTGCAGCCGCAGCGGCTGTACCCCAGATCATGCGGGAGCGGTTTGGCTGACCTTGCCCTTGTACCGGAGGCGCGGCAGGCGTTACCGGAACTTTAGGCGGCTTCTGCTGAGAAGCTGGAGGTTGAACAACCGTTTCGGTGGGCGCGGAAGCTATTGTCTCCTTGGACGCAACTGGCAAAACTGGAGTAGGAGGTGTTAGGTCACCAACCCGCGGCGCCGCCGATTCCTTACGGCGGCTTTCCGTAAAGGCGCTGCGAAGAGTGTTGTGTAGTTGAGACAACCGGATCTCATTGGGATAGATGGATAAGCCTTCTTCAACTTTCTTAAGCGCCTCAGTGAGGCTTCCGGCAGCCTGCAAATTGCGGGATTCAACCACAAACTTACTGATGGCTTCCTGCCGCTTATAATCATTGATGAGAGTCGCAAGGCTCCGCACCACCGGATCATCGCCATCCAGCTCAACAGCTTCCGCCACCAATGGCTCGGCCGCGCGCCAGTTCTGCAACATCAACTCGCGAGCACGTTTGAGAATAGCGGCGGTTAGGGCGGCGCGAACGGCGGGATTTTGCGTATCCAAACGCTCTGCTTTCCGCAACGCCTCAAGCCCTTCCTCGAACTTCTGATTCAGAATGAGCTCTTGCCCTTCGCGCACGAGAGCGCCAGCCTCGGCGCCGCGCTTGCTGTTCTGCTCGATAAGCGAGCTCAGGCCTTGCAACTCTTCATCATCGGTAAATTCAAGAAGAGCCTGCTTTACCACCTCGCTGGCCTTTTGGTATTCGCCGACGCTCAGGTGACGGTCGATTTTCTCTACCCAGAGCGCCTTTGTTTCAGAACGGGCTTGTTCTTCGCGACGCCGGGACAACCTTTGCAGCTCAAAATCCAGCCCAGGATATTGCGGGTAGATGTTCTTGAGGATGTCCCACTGCCCCGCGGCATCGTTTAGCTGATTTCGATCTTCATATTGCCGGGCTCGCTCGACGATTGAGTTAATGAGATCGCGTCGTTCTTTAACCAGCTTTAAAGAAGCCTTAAATTGCGGTTCCTGAGGGTATTTTTCAACGGCTTCATTCAGAATGTTGTACTTCTTGTCAAGATCCGCTTCGGCATCGACACGCCGGTTGATCTCAGCAACCACTTGTGATTGCTGCTGCCGCTGGATCTCTTCCGCCTCGATTTTCAGGGCTTGGAACAGCGGATCGCCCGGATGCTTACCGAGGTAATCCTTGCAGGTCTCAAGAACTCGCGTGAAGTTATGTTCATTCAGAAATTTACGGGCTTCCGCATAGGCATTGCGCGCCGCCTCGCGTTCTGAACGCACCTGATTATAGAAGCTTTGATACTGAGCGTCGCGTTCCGGGTTAGCGGATTTAGGCGCTGTCCGGTCCAACTCCAATAACCGTTCCAGCTTATTGAGCGCAGTGCTGATTTCACCCCTGCGATAGGAATCCAAAGCGGCATCATACAGCTTCTGCTTCGCTTCTTGCGCTTTAAGCAGTTCCTGTTCTGTCCGATCAATACTGACAAGCAGCTCACGCGCTCGCGTATCCACGCTATTAATTTTGAGAATCTCCCCAATACCCTGGCGAGCCTGCGCGTAATCCTGGTTATCGATGTGCTGCCGGACCAACCGGAACCAGTTCTCGATTTGTCTTTCACTTCGCTGACGCTCCACTTGGCTTTTGAGCGCGAGAGCATCGGCATTTAACGGATCAATCTCTAAAACATTCCCGATCTTCTGCAACGCCAAGGGAAGTTCATCTTCCTCGATGCGCGTCCGTGCGCTCTCCAGCAACTGTCGAATCGTGCGCTGACGAACCGTTTGTTCAATTTGCGTTTTAAGAAGCGACATTTCCGGGTCAATGTGACCTTCCGATTCAAGCTCGGTTAAAATCTCGCCGGCAAACTGATAATCCCCTTCGCTTTGCGCCTTCTTAATACGGTCGATGCGTGGCTGAATTTTGCTGCGGTCAAAGCGCTCGATGGGCTCATTGCGCATGGCACGCTGCAAGATATCGGCAAACTCACGCGCGCTGGAGAAGCGGTGCCAGTGCTGCTTTGCCATGGCTTTGTGAACCGTGCGACTCACAAGCTGATTCACGGAAGAGTTGATCTCGGAAACAGGGGGCGGCACGTAGGTCCGAATCGCGTCTACGGTTTCGGCATCTGTTTTCCTCCCAAACGGTTTTCGTCCGGTTAAAGCTTCGTAACAAACAACGCCCAGAGAAAAGATGTCGGACAAGGGTGTTGTCGGCTTCATCTCCAACTGCTCCGGCGACATGTATTGCAAGGTTCCTTTAATGCCGGTAACAGACCGAGCATCAGCGAGATGCACCACGCCAAAGTCAATGATTTTCACTGTGTCGTCGTCCATGACGAAGATATTGCTGGGCTTCATGTCACGGTGTACGAGTCCCTGGTCATGAGCTGCTTGCAAGCCCCGGCAAACCTGACAAATGATTTCAACCACCCGGTCTGCCGTTAAACGTTCGCTCGATGTCTTGATTAACTGGTCGAGTGTCGCGCCCCGGAGCAAGGGCATGACGAAGTAAGGTTTACGCTCTCCGTTCTCCCGGAACTCTCCCGTGTCGAGAATATCGACAATATTGGGATGGCTGATCCGGGCAAGAACCGTCCACTCGCGCTCAAACAGTTCGATGGCTGTCGGATCGACATTGCCGCGCGTGGTTTTCAGGGCCACAAAACGCCGGGTCACTGTGTCGTAGGCTTTGTAAACTATGCCCATGCCGCCCTGTCCAATCGGCGATTCTTTGATTTCGTAACGGCCATTAATGTTTTGTGGAGCGGCGGAAGTGGATGGCACATCGGGCATGAGAGTATCCGAGACTGAATAGACTGATTTTAGTGTGTTCCGATCCTAGTTTGCACTTTGCCCTTCCAGATTAGGGGGTAAGGCACTTTACACAGCGTTACAGTATGCATTGCTATTTTCCTTGCATTTATAAAGCAAACTTAATGTGAACTTCAGGACTATTTCACCCGAGCTATGCGAATCTACTGTTGAGAGCACACAGTGCTATCAGCTAATTGAGCAAGGAGATATATCAAATGAAAAAAATTATGGTTGCCACTTTGGGCTTGTCCCTTCTTTCCGGCACGGCCGTTTTCGCTCAGAATACTTCAACCAGCAGTTCGACCAGCAGCGACAGCAGCAGCGGTTCGATGAAGAGCAGCAAGAAGCACAAGAAGAGTAAGAAGGGCAGCAGCGACACCGCAGGCGGTTCGACCAGTTCCAGCACCACTTCGACCAGCACTTCGAAGTAGTTACGGGCTTTTCAGTTTAGATCAATTGGAAACGCGGTTTCGGACAAATTTCGTTCGAGACCGCGTTTTCTTTTTACCTTTCAGATAATGCAATGGTACCGAAGGGTTAATCTTTGCTGGGAATTGCCAGACTTCGTTTATTGGGTTTGGCAGGCTCGGGCGGGTTGGCGTTGCGGCGCAGTTCGAGAATCAGGTGCATGACCTGCATCTCAATTTGATCGCGGACCGCAATGTAGATTTCTTCCTCTTTGCCGATGGGATCTTCCACGCGCCACTCACGGATATCAATGCTGTTTGATGCAGGAATCTTACGGCCTGACATGTTGACGATAATGTCAAAGGTTGCGGGGTCGACAGCGGCCAGATCTTTTGGATATTGGTGGTTAATGTTGATGTTCTTCGCTTCCATGACCTTTTTGGTCAGAAGCTGAACGATTGAGGCTGGAGCCAGGCCCGCGCTAACGGCGTGCATAACGTCACTGCCGTATTTTGCCGCAAAACCCTCCGCCATTTGGCTGCGACAGGAGTTGCCGATGCAGAGGAACAAAACTCTTTTAACGTCCATGTTCCTCAATTTCAGCGTGATTTTTCCTATCTATAAAACCGGGAGAAGAATAAACTCCTTGAATAAACATAGCGTGAACTGAATTACTGCTGCTTAGTTCCGGGTGAAAGGTGGCCACCATGTGCTTTCCGTGCTGCACCAGCACGGGAGCGTCCAAGTAGGTGGCCAGAACTTTTGTTTCCGGTCCTGTTCGTCGGATCACGGGCGCACGGATGAAGACAGCTTCGGCCTTTTCACCCTCCAGATCGATTTGTGCGATGCGGCTGTCAATCTGGCGGCCATAAGCATTGCGTTCCACTGTTAAGTCCATTAAACCAAGTGACCGCTGCGCCGGGTTCAGGACTTCTGACGCCAGCAGGATCGCGCCCGCGCAGGTGCCGAAGATCGGCTTCTGGGCCCCGAACTCTCTTAACGGCTCGAACAGGTTTTCCTCGTCGAGGAGCTTCAGCATGGTTGTGCTTTCTCCGCCGGGAATAATCAATCCATCTATGGTTTGGAGGTCTTTAGCCGTCCGGACTTCCGCGGCTTCCGCACCGGCGCGTCCGAGGGCATTGCAGTGCGCGTGGAAGTTGCCCTGCAATGCCAGAACGCCAATTTTTGGTTTATCCGTCAAACTTCTACCAGCCCCGTACCTGCATCATTTCCGACTCGTGCATCTTTGAGATTTCCAGGCCGGGCATGGCTTCCCCGAGTTCTTCGCTCGCTTCGAGCAGTTTGACCGGGTCCTGATAATAGGTAGCAGCCTTCACGATGGCCTTGGCGCGCTTTTCGGGATCGGAAGACTTGAAGATGCCGGAGCCGACAAAAACGGCCTCCGCGCCGAGTTGCATGACCAGGGCAGCGTCCGCGGGGGTTGCAATGCCACCGGCGGAGAAGTTCGGCACCGGCAGTTTGCCGTTTTGCGCCACGTATTGCACGAGTTCCAGGGGCGCCTGGAGGTTCTTGGCTTCATGCACCAGCTCTTCCTTGCCAAGTACGGTCAGTTGTTTCATTTCCTTTACAATCGTGCGGATATGGCGTACGGCTTCCACGATGTTGCCGGACCCGGCCTCGCCCTTGGTGCGAATCATGGCCGCGCCTTCGGCGATACGGCGCAAGGCTTCCCCAAGATTTCTGGCTCCGCAAACGAAGGGAACTTTGAAATCTTCCTTATCGACATGATGTTCCTCGTCGGCGGGAGTCAATACTTCGCTTTCGTCGATATAATCAACGCCCAATACTTCCAGTATGCGAGCTTCCGTGAAGTGGCCGATACGAACTTTCGCCATGACCGGAATCGAGACGCTTTCCATGATTTCGCGGATAATCCGGATCTGGGACATGCGGGCCACGCCTCCTTCCTTGCGGATGTCGGAGGGCACGCGCTCCAAAGCCATGACGGCAACTGCACCGGCACGCTCGGCAGTCACGGCTTGCTCCGCGTTAACAACGTCCATAATGACGCCGCCTTTTAACATTTCTGCTAGTCCGACTTTTAATCGGAATTGATCACTTGTAAAGTTCATTGAATTCGTTCCCCCTGTTATTTCCTTGTGAATTCCCTAAACCAGCGCGGCGGCCGGCTCAAAGTACATGGTGTTTCGATTGGTTGCCAGCTCAGCGGAGGCGATGCTGCCGAGAATTTGAATACCGCGCGTAATCTCCCCGGGCGATAAGCCGCCAAAACTAATCCGCAAGCTGCGGGAATGGGCTGAGCTTAACGAGAAATTCGAGCCGGGAAGGAAGTCCACTCCTTCCGTTCGCGCCTGTCGCAGGGTCGCTTCCGCCGTGAGTGGCGAGGGCAGTTCGATCCATAAACACATTCCGCCTTCCGGGCGCGTGTACGTCGCTCCTTCCGGCAGGCAAGCCTCGCAAGCGCGAAAAGCTGCTTCCAGTCGTTCCCTGCCTGCCTCGCGAGTACGTTTGACATGCTCCGCCAGCTCGCCGGATTCGGCAAAGCGCAAAAAAATCGCTTGCGCCAACTGGTCCGAGTGAAGATCGGAAATCTGCTTTTCTTCGGTTAAGCGGGCGATGATCTCGCGCGGAGCCGTGACCCAGCCGACGCGCAATCCTGGAAACGCGACTTTGGAGTAGCTGCGCAGGAGAACCGTTTTGCCGGAATCGTCCAATTGCTTCAAAGTCGGCAGCTCATCGCCCAAGTAACGAAGTTCGCTGTAGATGTCGTTTTCGACCAGGATGACGCCGGATTTTTGCGCCAGTTCGACCAGGCGCTTTCGAGCATCCAGCGGAATCGTCGCGCCAGTGGGATTCTGAAAACTAGGAGTAACCACCAATAAGCGCGGCTTCTGGCGCGTTAACACTTCTTCGACGGCATCCAGGTCTAAGCCTGCCGATCCGACCGGCGCTGGAATGATGTGCGCGCCCGCCCGAGAGAAGACGCGGAGAAGGCCATGGTAGACGGGATCTTCACACAGCACGGTCCCGCCATTTACCGTGGTGGTTCGGGCCAGCAGATCCAGAGCTTGCTGGCAGCCGTTCGTTACCATCAGATCGTCTTCCGGCCGGGCGATACCCTCTGCCTGCTCTTTATGGAGCAAATAGCGGCGGAGCGGCCCATAACCGTGGGGTGAGCCCAGTTGCAGGATTTCGGCAGTTTCCGGACTATCAATAACGGCTTTTGACAAGCGTCGGAACTGCGTTAAGGGAAACGCGGCGGCAGCTGGCCGCGAACTGGCAAAATTCACGGTGACTTCGCGGGACGGACGAGCGGAAGCTATGTCTTTGGCTGACTGAGAAATGCGCCTGGCTACAAAACTGCCGCGTCCGACATGTCCCTGGATCAAGCCAGACTCTTCCAGAACAGCGTAAGCTGCTGAGACCGTGGCGCGGTTCAACTTGAGTTGACCAGCCAATTCCCGAGTGGCTGGGAGCCTTTCTCCGGTACCAATCAGTCCCTTTTCGATCAAAGACACGAACGAATCCGCGATTTGCCGGTAAATTGGCATATCGGAATTCAGGTCTAGAGTAATGGGAGGAAAAGGTGCCAAGCCTTGACTATACCAAATTGGCTGACGCAAGCAAGCCAATCAAACAGATTCCAGGGCAATGGCTGGAAGGTTTGAGGGGTTCCCTTTGTTATGAAGCGTGATTCTGGATCACCTCTCTTTGTGTAGTGAGGTGATTGATGTCCGGAATCGCGTTTCTCAATCCTTTTTCGGCTCTCCACGATCCCGGCAGGCTTGGCAGGTCGTTTACCCGCTGCCCGAGATTCTGCTGCTGGTTTTATGCGGCACGATGGCGGGAGCGGAGACGTTTGTTGAAATCGAGCGCTGGGGTAAAGGCAAGCTAGCGTTCCTGCGTCGGCGGCAGCCCTTCGCCCGCGGCATTACCGCCCGCGATACCCGGAACGACGTGATGAATGCGTGGCCCGCCAGCGTCTTTGCCGAATGTTTCACGGCCTGGGTAGACAGCTGGCGGGAAGTCGAGCCCGACCTCATCGCCATGGGTGGTAAGACCTCACGCCGGGCGAAGCGGGGCGAGGCCCATCCCCTCCCTCTCATTTCGGCTTGGGCCAGCCGCTAGCGGTTGATCCTGGGACAGGAGGCCGTGGCGGAGAAACCGAACCAGATTACGGCCATTCCCGCTGTTGCTGGAACGGCGGGAGTGGACCGGGGCGCTGGTCACACCATCGACGCCCGGGGATGTCAGCGCGCTATGGCGGAGGCCAGCCGCGCCCAAGGCGCTGATTACCTGCTGGCGCTCAAGCGAACCGACAACGGGCCGGCCAACAGGGCCACCATACGCCACGCCGCTCTCAACCTCATGAGGGCGATCCCGGAAAAGGCCAGCCTCAACGGCAAACGCAAAACCGCCGCCGGGGACGAAAACTATCTCTTTAACGCGCTCACAGCACGTTACCAGTGATCTTCAAGCGATTGCTCTGGGACCCCTCCTCCGCCTTGACAGCCGCCTTCGCTCGCTTGAGCTGGTAGGCAGCCGCACGTTGCTGAACGCGATCTTGAGTAGTCAGCTCAACTTTCTGTTGAAAATGCTTCGGCAAGTTCGAGTTGATGCTTGACATCCTCCGAGCGTTCGCGATTCTGTTGGTACAAAGCACGAAACTCGTCGTTTTCTGCCGGCATTCCTCGTACATCTCGCGCGTAAAGGAACCACCGCGCATCGGTCCCGCGAACTCATGTAGGGCAAGATACTCATAAACAGGTTCTGATACCAAGTCGCATTCAAAAGATGACAAATGCCGCCGGTGAGGCTGGCTTTATAAGGTTATGCAGTGAGTTGAGTTTGTCATCGTTTGATCGCAACTTGGTATCACTGGCAAAATCCACGATTTAACAGCAGCGCGACACTTCAGATCCGCCAGGTGGGTCGCTACTCGGGCGAGTATGTGGTGGCCGATACGGGCGCTAAGATTCAAGGCCGCCGGTTAGATATCC
>JBJMGL010000157.1:0-2189 GCA_045807985.1 Bryobacteraceae bacterium | reverse complement strand
CAACATAGTCAGGCATCTCGGGTATAACACTCGGCATATAAATGCCCATCAACTGCCCTTGTTGCTGGCCTAACTGCAACATAGCTGAAATGAGGTTTCTCTGCTTTGCCGCGGTGTACAGGGCCTTTGTTTCAGCATTATCCTGCACCAGGAGGCTAAACCTCGATTTCACTTGCCGCCCACCGGGAACAATCGCCTTGGGAAAGCACGACCCAAACTCATGCTGACGAACCTCAAGATGGTTCTTTATCTGTACCGTAGCGTCAGTTAAAGTAAAGAATTGACTTGGCGACTGACCTAGCCAAACCTGGCCCAGGTGTCCTGGAACAGCTCTGTAATCAAAGTTGCCAGCAATTGGCTCAATCGGATAGCTAACCAGCCCCGCAACTCCTGGCTGAAAGCTGCTTGCATCAAGAATATCCGCTGCAGGTCCAGCAAAGGCGAAATCATGATAATCGCCATTTACAGAAATGTCTAGAGTGTCAACTGCTGCGCCAGTAATTACTCTACTGATGGGCGAAGCTGCATCCCAGTAGTCGTAAAGGGTTACACTGGGCAGGCTTGTCGATAGGGAGTATGTAAGCGTCGGACAAAGGCAACTATTCGCTACTGGTGCTTGTGAGAATGGCGCGTTAAGGGTAAAGGTCGAAGCGTCCGGGACGCTGGTTACAAAGCGGATTTCACCAGCATAAGAAACAGCGGATCCCAGAGACAAACCGTGAGAAGTCACGGTCTGCATTCCTGTAGAGCCGACGGTGGAACTGATGATTAGCCCCGTCGAAAGCCGTGGCAATCCTCCTAAACCAGCTTGAAACAGCGGGCCATAGCATGGCTGCCCTGCTCCACTCCAGGAAGTCAGATACGTTCGCACTTGAAAGGCTGTTCGTCGTCTTGCATTTTGTGACGAGCCCAGGAATGTCCGAGTTCCAGTTTTATCCAGCCGCCGGCTTTGCTCCATCACCTGTTGAGCCTGCAGTCGAATCGCGGGAAAGCGGTTGGCAGGTGTGATTGCGGCCGCTTGTGCATACGCCGACTCGATTGCGGTGTAGAAACGGTTCGCATTGGAAGATATGTAGTTTGGCATCTGTCTGGGCTAATTACGACTGACGTTTAAGTTGAAACTGATTCGCGCGATTTGCGCAAATCCCAAACCGCCAACTTTCGGCGGTTGAAACTGGACGTCATAAACTCCTGGGAAGAAGATTCCGTCTCCCCAGTCGCCTACGCTTTTTCGCAAGATGTTAGTGATAGCTTCGACATAGAAATGAATCCATTGGTCGGTGTCGCCGACAAGATTTCCGCTCGCCCATACATCGGCAACCGCAGTAAGCGATCCGGATAAAGACCTGAACTTTTCCATCTGGGTGTTTTTGACTCCTGACGTGTAAAGGCAGACTCGCGGATAGGTGAATTGGATGTCCCTGTCGTTCATATCTTGCGAAGCGGAACTAAGTAAAATTTGTGCGGCATCAATCGGAGGAACGTTCGTATTGCAGGAACTACTAATTGCGGCAATCTCCTGCTGTAATGCTGATCCTTTTGTAAACAGGTCAGAAACTCTTTGGACTGCAAGTATTGTCAAAGGCAGCATAATATTTAACCTCGCTGCCACCGGCGTACACAGGGGATCGTGATGTCCGGCATCTGCCCGTTCCTTGGACTGACTCCCACAACGATACCGCTATTCGGCATCTGCCATGGTGACCCGATTGCGACAGGAGAACTATTTTGAATTGTTAAACCTTGCTGCACTGTATTGGCATAAATATTCCAACCGACAGCCGCCGCTGGGGCGCTGGTCTCGCTCATGCTTACCTGTATGCTCGCAGAACTGTTGAGGATAACGCCGTTAATTGAGCTGGCTGCGCTCTCGTTACCGAGATCATCCACCCATGATGTTTGGACAAAAAGCGAAGAGGCCTGAAAGGAGCCAGTTCCGGTGTGAATTTTTGGGATTGCTGGTTTAGCTAGTGGATTGAGCACAACTCCAACACCGCTTGTTAGAAACAGCTCGCTAGCTGCATGAGACTGCTGTTGATACTCGTTCCATTTCCCCTGAAAACGGGTATTGAGCTGAACATTGTAAGCCTCTGCATAAACTCGGGCCAGTGAATCAGAACACAGCCACCGAAATAAGCTAGGGGTCACGACAACCGTTGATAGGCCAATCTTGACTCGGTTAAGCCATT
>JBJMGL010000156.1:0-10555 GCA_045807985.1 Bryobacteraceae bacterium | reverse complement strand
GTTCAACCGATTAGCTCTTTTTTGCTCCGTCGTTTCTTCCGCCAAAGCTTGAGGGTCTCCAGCCCATGCGCCTTGCACCTCCGTAATTCTTGTCCGAATTTGACCAAGCGCCTTTTGGGCGTTCCAAATACGATAAAGCGACGGCAGTTCCTCCCAGGTGACGGCTGTCTGGATGTAACAGCGGCAGCTATATTTTAGACTTACGATGGATCGGTACACGAGATACAGGAAGAGAACTAAACTTGCGATCCACAACGAAAAATGAAGCCATATCGGGCCACCGTTAGTATAGGAAACTTTACCGAAGAGGGCGAATACAACGCAAAAGAAGCTCGTCAGCAGCCAGGCACCGATGCTTCCCGGACGAGCGCACCTTTGTATCACCAGAGCTTGAATATCACGGTAATAGAAACGCCGGTACTGCTCGGAAAATCGTGTTCCGGTTACTGAAAAGATATGGTCGGCGCCTTCCCACAACACGGCTTTTCTTACCAAGCCTCGCCTGGTGCCGGGCAGCTTTTTATAAGGGAACGCCGCAGTCATTGACCCGACGTCCTTCTCCCAGCGGCATTGAAACTCATGATAATAGCGACGATAACGGCCGCAATCAGTAAGAGTTGGGCACCCGCGATCAGGATCGCCGCAATCTGACGCCATTTGTTGCGAGGGACGAGGCTGGAAGGCGCGTTCCAGTATCGAACCGCGACATAGATCGCCGCCGGTGCCGTGAAAACGCTCACGTAGAAAAAGATGAACAGCGGCCAGGTAGCCAATATCAGCGCGATGGAATCGTACAGTGTGCGGCTCGTCTCCAGGGCAGCGAGTTTCGGACGCGACCCGCCGGTTCCGAGACATTCCGGGCACCAAACATTCCCGCCCACTTCCACCTCGCAGAGTCCGCACAGGAAACGGCCGCAGTGGGAACATAAACCGACGGCTCGCTTGCTTCGGTGCTCGTAGCAGGAGGCTTCACCTTCGGCTAGCGCCTGGACCTCAGTCTTGGCATTGGTCCGGAAGAGAGCGGGAAAGACCTCAATGGTTAAATTTGCGAGACATGCGGGACAGGCCGTGTTGACAGGGTCTGTCCGCAATAGCCGGCTCGGCAGTCCGCTATTGCAATTGGGGCAAAAAACCAGCACTGGAGTTAAGTTACACGGATGACGCGCGTGCCGCAGATGTGGTCGTGAAGTGCTCGTTTTTGCGAGTCAAACGCCGCGATGATGTAACCAATGCAGAGAGTGAACGCGCCTAAGATATAAGCTAAAAACCTGCCAAAAGCGCGGCCAACCGTAAGCGGCCCGCCATCTGCCGTTACAACTTTCAAGCCCAATATCATTTGTCCTGGAGTGGCGCCTTTCTGGCTCCAGAAATAGGTGAAATAGGCGCCCTGAATTGTAAAACTAATGAGGTAAATCAGCCCGATAATGCCGAATTGAGGCCCAGTTGCTTGGATGCTCTTAAAACCTGCCAATCCTAAGATCAATTGAATGGGAAAGTTCACGACGGCTACGATAATGCCGTCGAGGAGCACGGCCAAAAAGCGCAGCCAAAAGCCGCCGTAGACCATCGCCGAAGGCCCAGCGGCTCCTTCGCGCATTCTTTGCACAAAGCGAGGCTTGCAATCAGCGCATACCAGATTGCTGCCGAACCGAACCAACTCATCGGGCGGGTAGGGCCTCCCGCATTCTGTACAGAAGGCAGTTGTCGCCGGTATTTGCGCCGAATTAGCTCCCATAAAGGTGTAACGATTCGACAGCGTACCACAAATTGCGCCGCTAAACTATTGCCCTTCCGCTAGAAAGCACCCCTAAGCATCACAAGCAAACAGGGTTACTTAAATGTAATCGTACTTTCGCCGCTGTATTTGTGGTAATCCCGAAAATCGACTTCGTTCTTGGAGCAGATGCTTGTTCCCCGTTGACAAGCTAAGTTTTCGGCATGCACCGGCAATAAAAATTTCGCAGTTCCTAAGCTCACACTGTCATAGTCAACGGCCCATTCAATGGAGTCAAAGGGGAAATCCTTTGGTATGTTGTTGGCCTGCATCTCAATGCGCCGCACTTCCGCCGTAGAACGGTCAATCCAGATACTTCCGCTGTACCCTGGCCGCAGCGTCTGACCTCCGACGATGGTGGCCCAATTCGAGTTGGGCAGAGCAATTTTGAAGTCATAAACCGCTGCTGGAACTGTTCTAACGGTCGCCGAGCGATAGAACTTGAATTGTGTGTGGCTTTGCGGCGAGAACAGGCTCCTTAACGTTGAGGCAAACTCGCCTGTTGATGTTGCGCCGCCCACCTCCATCATGCTCTTATTGGTTCGTTTGCCGCCAACGGTAATCTCCCGGTAATCCTCCTTACCGTCTTCGTAGACGACCTTGGCCGATAATACATCGAGCGCCTGCCACCCTGACGCTTTCGACTCCTGCATATAGCGCGTTGTAATCTGCTGGCAAACAAAGTTAGGCAAACCGTTGGTAAACGTTGCCGCCCACTCAGTTGTGCGTGAAATTAAATCTGGCTCACCAGAGCTGAGCTTTGGGTGCTCCACATCGCTATTGATGACAAAATCAGTAGAGCCTCCATCTTTCTTGACCTTTGCGACTGGTTTTATCTCGTCCGAGTTGTCTGCGTCCTGGCTCTTTCTGGGCTTTCCACGCCGGAGCACCGGGCGATTGGGATCGTCCGGCGGTTTTCCTAAATCAGCCGGGTTCGGAATTACGTCGTTATCAGGAGATGAAGCGCCCTGGCTTTTGACTGGCGATTCCGCAGGCCCATTTGCCTCGGGTGCCGCAACGGGCGCGTCTTTCGCCAATTCCACTTGTACCGCTGTTAAGTAGGCTTCGCCATCCTCAATAGCTTCGAGATGAAGGGTTGAATTTGGCGCTACTTGTCCAGCTGCAATGCTGTTTCCTGACTTCATCCACTTCGTCTGCGGCGTAGTCGCTGCCGTAATCGTGCGCCCGTCGTTTGTCTCTATGACCAATTGCTTGCCGTTGTTCGATAGAGTCTTTCCGTCGGCTGTGAAATTAGGCTCGGAAGTTTGCGGCTTTTTCCCCTTTTTCTTGCCCCAAGGCGACGGGATGCCGCCTCCACCAGGCGTTCCCGGCCCGGTCTGGCCGGGCGGGTATCGACCTGGGGGGTATTGGCCGGGCGGGTATTGTCCCGGTGGAACTTGGCCAGGAGGGTATTGAGCAGTGACAAGAGCAGCCGCAAGCCCGAAAAGGAGCAATACGGTAAAAACCGCTAGTTTTGACATCTGAAATATTTTAGATGAATGTGACCGGCCTATAGGTTTCGAGAGCTACCACTTTAACAAGACAAGCTCAGAACAAAAGCCTGGACCCATGGCAGCCAGAACACTCCAGGTGCCGGGGTCCGGCCTGCGATTTTTCATAATCTCTTCCAGGACAAACAGGACAGAAGCAGAAGAAAGATTGCCGGTTTTTCGCAGGCAATCCCAAGAAGTGTCGAGAGCTCCCTGCGGCAGTTGGAGCGCCTGCCCAGTGGCTTCCAGCACTTTCGGACCACCTGTGTGAATGATCCAGCAGCCGATATCCTGGCGGGTTAACTGGTGATCCGCCAGAAACAGATCGACATCCCGGCCCAGATTTTTGAGCACTACTTCCGGAACATCACGCGACAAGACAATGCGAAAACCTTTATCCGATATGTCCCAGCCCATGACGTACTCCGTTTCCGGATAAAAAGTAGAGCGCGTTTGGAGAATCCTAGGGCCATCAGGCACCTTCAGTTCGGAACCGGCAATGACCAGCGCGGCTGCTCCATCTCCGAACAAGCCTGTGCTGATCAGGTTGGCCGCCGAGAGATCGTCAGGTTGAATGGTAAGCGAACAGAGTTCCACGGAAAGCAGCAAGGCAGCCTGGTTCGGGTAGGCTTTCACGTAGTCCGCCGCGCGTGCAATGCCTGCTGCTCCGGCGACGCAACCAAGCCCGAAAATGGGCATTCGTTTGATGTGCGGGTTCAGCCGCATCCGGTTGATCAGCCGCGCATCAATGGACGGACTGGCTATGCCAGTCACCGAGACAAAGAAGAAAGCGCCAATATTCTCCGGTTTCACCTTCGCTTGCTCCATGGCGCGGCAGACGGCCTGCTGGCCTAAGTCGACCGACGATTCGATCCAGCGGTTATTTGCTTCGCCCCAGTCCCGTAACGGATACTGCTCAATCGGCAGCGCCAAATATCGCCCATCTACCTGAGCCGCCGCATGTAAGCGTTCTAGAACGCCAAACCGGTCTAGTCGATTTCCCCAATATTTCCGAAATGCTTCCAGGAGAACCTTTTGTGGGTAGTAATGCTGGGGAAGAGCGCTGGCCGCACTGGTAATTTCCATAGTAAATAGGGCAGTTTCAGTATCCCAGCCTCTTTTTTGGAAGCTTCAACGATGAATCCTTCTGAGAAGTAATAACGGTGTGTAACACGTATTGGACGTGCCTACGAGTGCGCCAACCCAAGAAGAAACTCTTTACTGGCTGGCTTTGAGAATGGTGCCCGGTTTGGGCACGTTGGGGAGCTTACGACTGCTCGAAAAACTGAAATCGCCCGCCGCCATTTTTCGCGCTTCAGCCTCCGAATTGGAAGCGACGGGCCTTAGCGCGGCACAAGCGCGCAATATTACAAGCGGTTATTCGTTCGACGATGCCGTCGAGCAGCAGCAAAAGATGCTCGGTACCGGGGCACAACTCATTACCATTCATGATGCCCGTTATCCCGCGAGACTGCGGGAAATCTTCGATCCTCCTTTACTTCTGTTTGCCTTGGGAAATCCGGAGTTGATGGCCTCGCACTCGATTGCGATTGTTGGCACCAGACGCCCGACTCCCTACGGCATGGCTGCTTCGGAGCGATTAAGTGCTGACCTGGCGAAAGCGGGCCTTACCATCATCAGCGGCATGGCGCGGGGGATCGATACGGCTGCCCATAAGGCGGCATTGGCGGAAGACGGAGCAACGATTGCCGTTCTGGGCTGCGGGGTTGATGTGTTGTATCCGTCAGAAAACCGGAAACTATATGAAGAGATTAGCCGCCGGGGTTTGCTGCTTTCAGAGTTTCCCCTGGGCGCCCCAGCTTACCCTCAGAACTTCCCGATTCGAAACCGGATCGTGAGCGGATTGTCTTTAGGAGTAGTAGTGATCGAGGGCGCACAGCATAGCGGCTCGGCCATCACAGCCAAACTTGCCATTGATCAAGGACGCGAAGTTTTTGCGGTTCCTGGAAATATCACATCCAAAATGAGTTGGGGACCGAACCTCCTTATTAAGGATGGAGCGAAGCTGGTCCAGGAATGGACCGATATTACCAATGAACTTCCCGTTTCCGTCCGGCGCGATCTGGTTTCTACTGCTCAACAGAAAATATTATGGGAGGCTGGCAAGGTCCCTGTACCTGGGGAAGGGAAAGAAGCCGAGGAACCCCAAAAAGCTTTGGCGCGCAAACTCTTACAGCACCTACAAGTCGATGTGCCTCAACAACTTGATACACTCCTTGAATCTTTTGAGGGAGTCTCTTCATCTGAGTTGATCGGCGCACTCTTTGATCTCCAAATGTCGGGGCTCGTCCGGCAACTGCCGGGAAGAAACTTCGTCAAAGTGTGGTAAAAGGGTAGCGTTCTCCTGAGGGTTCTTCGGGACTGCTCATTTTGAACGGCAGGTAACAGAGTAAGTATGGCTAAATCGCTCGTCATCGTGGAGTCTCCAGCGAAGGCGAAAACTATTGGGAAGTATCTCGGTAAGCAGTACCTGGTCAAGGCCTCCTTGGGCCACGTTAAGGATTTGCCTAAGAAAGACTTAGCGGTGGACGTGGAAAGGGATTTCACGCCCAAATATGAGGTAATCGAGGGTAAAAAGAAGCTTATTTCAGAGCTGAAACAAGCGGCGAAAGGCATGGACTCGGTTTATCTGGCGGCTGACCCGGATCGCGAAGGCGAGGCCATTTGCTGGCATTTGAAGGAAGAGCTAGAGCCGAAAAAGTCGGAAAAACCGGCCATCTTCCGGGTCATGTTCAATGAGATTACGGCCAATGCAGTGAAGAAGGCTTTTGATAAGCCGATGGCCGTGAATATCAACCTGGTGGAAGCGCAACAGGCGCGCCGGGTGCTCGACCGCTTGGTGGGTTATAAGATTTCGCCGCTGCTCTGGGACAAGGTTCGGCGCGGCTTGTCGGCGGGCCGGGTGCAAACGGTGGCTCTCCGGCTCATTGTTGAACGCGAGCGGGAAATCAATGCGTTTGAAAAGCAGGAATACTGGACGATTGATGTCGCGCTGAATGCGAAGAAGCCTCCGGTGCTGACGGCCCGGCTCCATAAGCGCGGCGATGAAAGTCCCAAAGTTGAAAACGAAGCGACCGCGACCGCTATCGTGGACGATCTCGATGGCGCGTCCTATGTCGTTCGCTCAGTAGGCACTCGTGAGAAGCGCCGCAATCCCGTACCGCCTTTTATCACTTCGACTTTGCAGCAGGAATCCTCGCGCAAGCTCCGGTTCAGCGTGAAGCGCACCATGATGCTGGCGCAGGGCTTGTATGAAGGTAAGGAACTGGGCAAGGAGGGATCAGTCGGTTTGATTACGTATATGCGTACCGACTCGACCCGCGTGTCTGAAGACGCAATTACCGAGGTTCGCGGGTTTATTACGGAGCGATACGGCCAGGACGGCGCGAAAGGAACCGAGTATAGTTATCTTCCTGAAAAGCCGAACGTTTATAAAACGAAAAAGGACGCGCAGGATGCTCACGAGGCGATTCGTCCAACATCCGTTTTGCGCACGCCCGAATCGCTTGAAAAGTATCTGGCTGAAGATGAGCTGAAGCTGTATCGCCTGATCTGGATGCGCTTTGTCGCGTCGCAGATGACGCCTGCCGTATTCGATCAGACAACCATCGATATCAACGCGAAAGGCAAGAGCGGGGCTGATTATCTGTTTCGCGCGACTGGAAGCGTGTTGAAGTTTGAGGGCTTCCTGAAGGTTTATGAGGAAGGCAAGGACGTAAAGGATGAAGACGACGAAGATCTAAAGCATAAACTGCCAGCCGTAACGGAAGGTGAAACGCTGAAGTTTAAGGAGATTACTCCGGAGCAGCACTTTACCGAGCCGCCGCCCCGTTACAACGAAGCCACCCTTGTTAAAAAACTGGAGTCTGATGGCGTGGGCCGCCCGTCTACCTATGCTTCGATTCTGTCCACGATTCAGGAGCGCGAGTATGTGAAGAAGGAAGGCGGTAAGTTTCAGCCAACCGAACTGGGCACCATTGTGACCGACCTCTTGATCGAGAGCTTCAATGATCTCTTTGATGTGAAGTACACCGCCCGCATGGAAGAGGAATTGGACGAGATCGAAGAAGGCAAAATAGAGTGGCGCACCGCCATGGCCGACTTCTATGACCGGTTCACGAAAGACCTGGATCATGCCGCGCGAAACATGACCGATATTAAGCGCATGGAGGAGCCGACGGATCTCCTCTGTGAGAAGTGTGGCAAACCCCTGGTGATCAAGTGGGGCAAGCACGGGCGCTTTATCGCTTGTACCGGTTATCCGGAATGCACCAATACGCGCGAGGTGGCGGTTGAACCTGCCGATGGCAATAAGGGCGACTTCAGCGAGCAGGATGAGGCGGAGTATTGTGAAAACTGCGGCCGTCCCATGGTGCTCAAAAAGGGCCGCTTCGGGCAGTTTTTTGCTTGCTCGGGTTATCCGGATTGCAAGACAACAAAGCAGATTGGCGGCGAGCAGCGCAAGGATGTGCCGCTTGAAGAGAAGTGCCCGCAGTGCGATAGCAATCTGGTGCAGAAGTTTGGACGATATGGCGAGTTCATCGCTTGCAGCAATTATCCGAAGTGCAAGTACGTCAAGCAGAAAACGATTGGCGTTCCTTGCCCGAACTGCTCTGAAGGAGAGATCGTCGAGCGCCGTTCGAAACGCGGCAAAACCTTTTACGGGTGCAGCCGCTACCCCGATTGCGATTTCGTGGCCTGGGGCAGGCCTATCTCCGAAAAGTGTCCTGAGTGCGGCAGCAGTTACTTAATTGAAAAGTATCTGAAGGCTGGTCCGATGGCGCAGTGCCCCAACACGGAATGCAAGTATAAGCATCCGATCGAAGCGCCTGTCGAGGCGAGCGTGGCTTAAGGTGGGGTGCATCGCGGAACCGTTGTGCGCCCCACCAGCTTCGCTTCTTGACACGATCGCTTCTAACGGAGAGCCGGTTTCAGAGCGACGGCCGCCATCTCAAGGCTCCTGAAGCGGCTTGCGAGTTCTCGCTCGTGCTTGCTTTGGAGTAGAGTCTGGCCCTCGGATGAATTAGCGCTCCAGATACTCGTGAGATAGTAGTCCTCGCCGTAGCGGGTGAACTCCAGCTTGGGATCACGCGCCATGGCAGAGCGCGACGCGTTCATGGTGAGATGGAGCACCCCCTTCTTCCGATCACTATTAAGCATTCTGAGCACGCCCCGTGAGTCTTGGATTGAGTAGTTCCCGGCTGGCATGACGGTCTCGCCGACTCGGAAATTGAAAGGGATGCGCGCACTGGCGTTGATTGTTTGGGCATATCCACTGGGACACATCAGCGCCGCCGCGAATACAGCCGAATATAGATACAGCTTCATAAATTTCTCCTGATCTAGAGCGTTTGCCTGGTTCCCTGTGGAACTGGCAATTTCGCCCTCACTGGAAAGAGCGTTGATTGCGGACATAGTCCGCCACCGTGGGCGAGATATTCCGGTCGCAAGATGTGGTATAGTAATCGGCCACTAGGCGGGCACATGCCGGACGAGAACGGGAATATTACGCAACTCCTGCGTGAATGGCGCGACGGAAACTCGGAAGCAGAAAACCTGCTTTTCGAGTTGGTGTACGCTGACCTGCGACGCTTGGCGCACTTCCGCATGAAGGGTGAGCGGAAGGGCCATTCGCTGCAGACGACCGAGCTGGTGGATCAGATCTATATCCGACTTGTCGCGGCTAAAGATCGAGATTGGCAGTCCAGGCAGCATTTCTTCGCAATTGCAGGTAGAGCAATGCGAAGGTACCTTATCGACTTGGCGCGAGCCCGGCCTGATGTCAACTTAATCGGGATCGAAAACCTGGAGCACCTGCTCCAGGCAAAGAGCGCCAAAGTGGATTTTGCGATCACCGTCGGTAAACTCCTCAATGAGCTAGAGAAAGCCAATCCTGCCTGGTGCAGCCTGGTCGAGCTGAAGTTCTTTCTTGGCCTGCCTGACGAAGAGGCAGCCGGCGTGCTAGGAATCAAGCTTCGCACCATGCAACGCATGTGGCACGACACCCGGCGCTGGCTGTTTGAACGGATGGAGTCCGGTAATGCAGAGCAGATCTCGAAATGACGATCTTGTAATGACCCTGGTGGAGAAGGCGCTGAGCCGCCCTGAGGACGAGCGCGAAGCGTACCTCCGACGCGTTTGCGGCTCCGACGCGGAGTTATTTACCAAAGCGTGGGATTACGTGCAGTGGGAAAAGCGGATGCAAGGATTTCTGCTCGATCCGTTGCAACTGCCCGTGGACGGCAGACCTCCCTTTGAGCCGGGACAGTTACTTACCAATCGCTTTCGGCTGGTGCGCGAAATCGCACAAGGAGGTATGGGGATTATTTGGGAGGCGCTCGACGAGAAACTCGACCGGCGTGTCGCGCTCAAATGCGCCAAGGCAGGATTCGGGAAGCAACTCCCGCCGGAGGTCCGGAACGCTCGCGAGATCAGCCATCCCAACGTGTGCAAGATATTTGAGATCCACACGGCTTCGACGGTCCACGGTGAGATCGACTTCATCAGCATGGTTCCTGGAAGGCGAAACGCTGGCCGACCGTATCCGCCGTGTGCCTCTTGGGGAACGAGAGGCCCGCACGATAGCGGAACAGCTTTGCTCCGGCCTGGGCGAAGCGCACCATAATCATCTGATCCACGGTGATCTCAAGCCGAACAACGTGATCCTGACCAAGGATGCCGAGGGGCTGGTTCGGGCCGTGATCACGGATTTTGGATTGGCTCGGAGGGCGGACGCATCGGCTGCCGCGCTTGGCGGGACTCCCGCCTACATGGCCCCTGAATTATGGAAGGGCGAAAAGCCATCGGTTGCGTCGGACCTGTACGCGCTCGGTGTCATGCTATGGGAGCTTCGTACCGGACAGCCTCCCAGTGATTTGGGGATCGCTTCTACGACGCTGCCCTTGGGTGAGCGGGTGCATTGGAAGCCTCCCACCGGACGGGGCAGGTGGGATCGAATCATCGCCCGCTGCCTCGATCCCGACCCGACCCGCCGATTCAAAAGCGCCACGGAGGTGGCGGGAGCGTTCGGGCTGTCTCGCTTGCAGAAGCAGATTCTGACGGCGGCGACGGCGCTGTTCCTGGTGGCAGCAACTGCTGTGATTGCCAACCTGATCCCACCGGCTCCCGCTGAAACCGTGCAACTCGCGCTAGTGCCATTCGCATCCGCGCCCGACAGCGTTTCCGTTGCCGGAACCCTGCTTCGCAACACGGCGAAGGAGTTGACTGAACTCAAAAGCACGCCGCATACGCGCTTCCGGTTTATCTCTTT
>JBJMGL010000155.1:0-2336 GCA_045807985.1 Bryobacteraceae bacterium | reverse complement strand
TCAAAGGCGGAATTAGTTATGGAATCCGTCCATTGTTCTTCAAAGACGGGCAAACCGAGCCGAAACCCGATGAATGGGGGGCGATTGGAGCATGGTCATACGGTCTGAGCCGGGCAATGGATTATCTGGAAAAGGACAAGAGCGTTGATGGGCACCGTGTGGCAATCATGGGGCATTCACGTTTAGGCAAGACGATTCTTTGGGCGGGCGCAATGGATCAGCGTTTTGCCCTGGTGCTCGCCAGTTGTTCGGGCGAGGGTGGCGCTTCACTGGCGCGCCGTAACTATGGCGAGACCATTCGCGATTTGGTCAATGCTTTCCCTTACTGGTTCTGCACGAATTTTCAGCAGTATTCTGGGAGCGTTGGGCGGCTGCCGGTGGATATGCATGAGTTGATTGCCCTGATTGCGCCGCGTCCTGTTTACATTACGGGTGCTGAAGATGACCGCTGGGCTGATCCTAGAGGCGAGTTTCTCGCATGCGTGGGAGCGGGGCCAGTTTATCGCCTGCTAGGAGCGCAGGATCTAGGTACAGACCAAATGCCAGCGTTGAATAAACCCATTATGCGCACGATTGGATATCACTACCGGACCGGCAAACACGAGGTGACTGCATTCGATTGGGATCAATTCCTAACATTTGCGGATATGCAACTGCGAGCCCGGTAATTAGCGCTTACTCGTCCAGGAAGTGTAATCGAAACATCGCTGGCAGCCTTCAAGCAAACCTGTAAACTATCGGCCACCCCCGAAGCCCGCGGTATGCGCCAATGAAGGTCACATTAAAGCCTGTCCGAGATTTCATGTGAAGAATCCTGAAAATGTATGCTGAAAAAGAATGTCAGCGACTGCGGTACAGCAGGTTAGCGCCAAGAACACAACAAAACGCTTCTACCGGCCCGAACTGGATCTGTTACGGCTGCTTGCGTTTGCGCTTGTCTTTCTCGCGCACGGTCCGCGCCTCGGCCATTCATCCGTTTCCTGGAGGCAGGCCCTATTTGCCGCCTACAACAACGGGGCCCATAGCGGGATCTACGGACTGTGTTTGTTCTTTTTCCTGAGTTCGTATTTAATTACGGAGTTACTGCTGAGAGAGCAGGAAACAACCGGAACCGTTCATCTGGCGAGTTTTTACCGCCGCCGGATTTTGCGAATCTGGCCGCTCTACTATTTAGCCGTGGGCCTATCCGCCTTGTGCCCTCTGCTGTTTCCTGATTCCCGGTTCAACCGACACCAGATTCTTTATCTGCTGCTATTTGTCGGCTATCTTGGCAAGACGTTTCCGGGCAATCCGTTTGGGGTGCTCTGGAGTATTTCGGTCGAAGAGTTGTTCTATGCGCTGTGGCCGTGGCTGGTTCGTTGGGGCCGGACAACACTCATCTGGGTTTCGCTCGGATTGATCGTGTTATCCCTCTTCATCGGAACCAGCCAGCGAGAAATTTGGTATAACCCGCTCGCCCACTTCCTGTTCTTTGCCGGGGGTGCCTTGACCGCTTTGTGGCTGCATGGCCGTTCGTGGCAGAGGTCAAGAGCTTGGCGCATCGGCGCAGGGGGAATTGGCCTGCTTGCCATGTGGGGCATTCCTTACTGCTATCTGTGGCCATCGTTCGTAGCGAATCCCCTGTCCTTTCTGTCTGCTCTCGGCTGTTGTTTGTTATTGTTCCTAGCTATTTTTGATCTTTCGTTGCCGGATCACTGGACCATCCGTTCACTCCTGTATCTGGGACGGATTTCTTATGGCCTGTATGTCTTCCACCTGTTCTGTTACAGTCTTGTCAGGCATTTTCTTGTGTCGCACTTTGCTGCCGGAAGAGCCATCGATTTGGTCTTAGTCCAAGTGCCATCAATGGTCTTGACCATCGTTTTAGCGGCACTCTCGTACCGCTATTGGGAGCGGCCTTTTCTGCGCCTGAAGGAACGTTTTACATTTGTCCGAAGCCGGGACACCGCCTGATCCCGTTGGTGATGGCCTTGCGTCCCGGTGACGAGATTCGTATCGTTGGTCTCCCCCAGGGTGGCGAGCCGGCTGTCATTGATTACCTTGAAATCAAACCGGCTGCAAACGGGTCTTAACTGCTGCATCCTCCCGGAGACTCATCCTATGAACGCCATTCCCCCAGACCAGCAAACCGCGCTGATTGACCGCCTCACGCAAGCATGCGGCGGCGGCTATTCGCCGGACGTACGACGGCGCTATTTCATCACTGGCCCGCAATGGGCGCCGTCCTACGCGGGGCAGGCAGTATTCCACGCTCCGGTGCGCTCTCCCCTCACCTTCGAGAAGGTCATTGAAGAGTACGCCCAAGTGGGCGTGGGTTACTGGTGTACGCATGACAC
>JBJMGL010000154.1:0-5605 GCA_045807985.1 Bryobacteraceae bacterium | reverse complement strand
CGCAGTATTCATCTTCGGGAGAAGACTGGCGGGAAATCGGGTACTTACCGCCGTACAGATACGGAATGATTACTGTTGCTATCCTGACGGTCAGCGATTCCGCTGTGGCGGGAACGCGGGAAGATTTGTCAGGCCCGGCACTGGCACAACGTTGCCGGGACCTGGGCTGGACGGTGGAGGTACAAAAGGCCGTTCCGGATGATGAAGCGATGATTGTAAGGGCACTTCAGGAATGGGCAGACCGTGGGCTTGCTTCGCTGATTCTGACCACGGGCGGAACCGGGATTGCGCCTCGTGACGTCACGCCGGAAGCAACGCGCCGTGTTCTCGGCCAAGAACTTCCGGGGATAGCAGAGTTAATACGCATGCGCGGGCGAGAGCAGACCCGGTTTTCCGTGCTGTCGCGAGCAGTGGCGGGAGTTCGTGGAAAAAGCCTGATTGTTAATCTCCCCGGCTCGCCCACAGGCGCATTGCATTCGCTTCAAGCGATTGAAGATCTGGTGCAGCATACCGTCGATTTGTTAAACGGACGCACGGAGCATGGCGCTGATCAGGAGAAAGTAAGGCCGTAACGCAACTCAGGGCATAATGGAAACATCTCACGAGTGATGAAACAGGGGCCAATAACAGGACTAGCGGCATTATTGCTGACGTTTGGAATGGGTTGCGCCGCTCAGGTTCTGGAGCCGGGACAGTCTCCTTCCGGTCCTCCTCCAGCACCGGGGCAGCTTGGGCCTGCACCAAAGAAGCTGCCGCCTGCGGATCAGGCAACTGGAGGTAAAAATAAGCAGCCGTCAACGATTGGCGATGTGATTGGAAGTAATGACCCAATTGTTGGCCGCGCTACTGTTCGCAGCGTCCTGGTTCCCACAACCGTTCTTGATCCCGATGGCCACGGGTACGTAAACGGAATTCAGGCGAATGAGTTCGAGTTGTACGACAATGACAGGCGGCAGAAAATTTCGGCGGAGTTCACGCAGTTGCCCATGTCGGTTGTGCTGGCAGTACAGGCCAACTCGGATGTTGAACCTGTGCTTTCCAGGTTAAGAAAAACCGGGGTGCTGCTGCAAGGCTTAGTCACGGGAGAAGGCGGCGATGTCGCGATTATTTCGTTTGACCATCGCATACAGGTTTTACAGGATTTTACGAGCGATCCCGACAAGCTGGACGACGCCATGCAGAAGCTGAGTGCGGGTTCGACGAGCGCCCGACTGGTGGATGCGGTGTCGGAGGCGGATCACATGCTGAAACGACACGACCCGCAGAATGCGCGCCGCCACGTCATCCTGTTGCTAAGCCGGAACGTGGACAAGGGCAGCGAAGCGCACCTGCAAGAGACGGCACGTCAGATGCAGTTCGACAATGTCATTATTTACTGCGTGGATATTTCAAAGGTACTCACGGCTGTCATGAAAAAAATGGATTATCCTCCGCCGCAAACAGGACGCATTCCTGCTGAGGCTCTGCCCAGCACTCCAGCCGGCGCCCGCACGGAGACGTCGGTGATTCAACAGCAGACGGGAAACTGGTTGAATGCAGTTCCTCCGATTGCGCACAGCATTCATGACGTGTTCAGGAAGAGCCCTTCCGAGGCATTTACCTACTTCACGGGCGGACTGCTCTACAGCTTTGCCACCGAAAAAGCTTTAGAGAGTGCCATCACCGATATTGGCAAGGATCTGAACAGCCAGTACCTGCTGAGCTACTCGCCTTCTCCTGACACGAAGAATGAGTCCGGATTCCATACCATCAAGGTGACAGTCAACCGGCCTGGCCTGAAAATTCGAACCCGGCCCGGCTACTGGTGGGGCGGCGGACAGTTTTGATACTGCTCATTTGCTGTTCTCAAATCGCATTCCCGCAAAGCTGACGACGCTCTGCGGATCGATTTGCCAATGCTGGTAACGCAGCAACTCGCCGCGCGCTTGCGGCATGACTTTCATGAAAGTGTAGAACGGAGACGATCCGCACCATTTTATGTCATCATGGCCGTCCTGCACTAGTGACCAATAAGCGCGAATATCACCTGAGTTAATTTGGTCGATGCGCTGACGATCACGCGCTTCGATGGCGAGCATTTCTCCTATGTTCGCAGTAGCGCGCAGGTTGTCACCGTAACGCACGCCCATGTGTGCCATATCAACACCGAGTATCCAGAAGAGATTTTGGCTTTCGCGTATGCCAATGTTGCTCAATGCATCGAAAAAGCGTGCCACGTGCTCATTCTCTTCCGGCATACCTCCTTCGTAGATGCTTTTTACAAATGGCCCGCAGAGGATCGGCAGAACACGGACGTTGGGTCCATACAGGTGCTGGAGAAAGACGATCTGAAATTCAATGGAGTGCTCCACGGCATGGCAGTAGTCTTCCATGCGAATCGCCAGCGGTGCGGCTTTGTCTAGTTCATCAACTAAACGAGTTTCGGTGCGAGCTGCGCCAAAGGGCGTGACAAAGTGTTTCCGGGTTAAGCCGAAATGATCCGGAGCGCCGTAATGCGACGTGCCGAGCACTATGAATATTTTGTCGCCGGCATCGGCCACCGGCGGCAAGGCGCGGTACGCGGCGCGGTAGCTGTCCCACCCTCCCTCAGGGCTGGCATGTGGCGCGGCAATCGCGATCGTGTCTGGATTCCCCAAGGAAGCTCCCACGCGTGATGTGAGCAGGTCAGCTAGCTCGACCGGGCTCTCCGGGTAGGCTGCGCCAGCAAATGCCGGTTCGCGCATCGGCTCGGCAGCAAAGTTCTTTTCGCGCTGGATTTTCAACTCGCGGTAGCGATCGTTTTCGAGAAAGCCAGCTTCGTTGAGAGAGTCAAATAGGTGCTGTTCGAGTTCACCTACTTGAATTTCGCCGGTGATGCGAACTAGCTCGGCGCGGAGATCCACGGCTGTTTGTTGCCCATCGAAGCATTCGAGCGCTTGGACCAAGGACGGCGGAACCAGCAACGTCGCATCGGAGTAGTGGTAGGGATCACGAATGTAAAGCCCGGGCCGGTCAGGATCAGGCGAGAGCATGAAATCGAGATTGAAGCGGAGTCTCGGAAGAACCTCAGACACGATTTATTGTACGCGGTAAGCATTTTCCTCTGCTCAAATGAGCAAGAAATAGAATAAAGAAAGATGGATGAGTTTCCGCCGCCATGTAAGATTTTGCGGCACTGGGACAATCCATTCGCGGAGATTATGGAAGAAGATCGCGGGATGATCATTGTCGGCGTGTCGGAGGGAGCGGTCCTCGCGGGATCAATGAAGTATTCCTGCACCTGGTGTACCCGCACGGTGTGGCTAACGCCAGCCAACCAGGAGCGCGTCCGCAAGGAGCCGGATACAAAAATTTGCTGTCTGCACTGTTTTACGACCAATCCTAAAATTCCGAAAATGACCGAATTTCTCGGTAACCGGGCGGAACTCGAAGCGCTCTACGGCGATCGCACCGACGAGATGCTGGCGCGAGGCGAAGAACTGCTCCGCTCCCTCGAAGCGCGGCGCGGGAAAGCCACGGAGCCTTGGCGCAAGAATTGACTGGCACCGGTTTCTCGCGGCTATTCCACGAACTCTCGCAAGCGTTGGAGAAATTCAGACGGCACGCGGACATTGCCGCGCAGACCGGTTCCGAGGTCGATGTTGGGCTTAATTCGGCCGTGGAAGTCCGAGCCGCCGGTAGGCAGGAGGTCAAGTTCTTGCGCCAGTTGATGATAGTAAGCCTGGAGTTCAGGTTGCTGATCTGAGTGGTAGATTTCCAAGGCGACCAGGCCTGCCTCTTTCAGCTTAATAAGTTCCTGGCGTTCAACTTCACGCGGCAATGAAAGGCGAACAGGGTGCGCTACAACGGGAATGCCGCCGCCTGAGCGGATGCGCCCGACGACTTCTTCGGATGTCAGGCTTTGCCGTTCGACATAGCTGGGCGCGTCTTCGCCGAGATATTGGCGGAAGGCATCCTCGAAAGTTTTGACATAGCCTTTTTCGAGCAGAACCTGAGCAAAGTGAGTGCGACTGGTAAGACTTCCGCCGCGTGCTTCAACTTCATTCAACGTGATGTCCACGCCGCGCTGCCTAAGCGTTTCCGCCAGCTTACGATTACGCTGACGCCTTTCATCGCGCTGCTCCTGAATCCATTGCGTGAACTCACCCGAAGGCTCACGCAAAGGGAATAAGCCAAGTAGATGCGCAGAGCGTTGATCATCGCTGTTGGTGAGATTGAGCCGCGAGTTCAGTTCGATGCCGCGCACAAGGTCAAGTCCCGCCGCACGCGCAAACGGGAGCGCCATTTCGTAACCGGAAAAGGTGTCGTGATCCGTGATGGCCAGCGCTTCGAGGCCGGTTTGGACCGCTAACTCTACAAGCTGTTGCGGAGTGTAACTGCCGTCGGATTCAGTAGTATGGGAATGCAGATCAACGTAAGCAGAGGGCGAATAAGGAAGAGGCACTAGCGAGTCTTTATCTCCCCGTAAACTTCAAAGATAAACGTCTCGCCGCAGGTCTTGGCGATCAGGCGGCCTGACCCCAAGGTCTTCTCTTTTGTCCGGTTTTCGAAGAAGACGGCACCATCGGTACTATCGCCCGGCTTCAGCTTGGCCGGAATAAGCGTAATAGCGGAGGCCGCCGCCGCAGCTTTGAAAGTGCGGTTCACGAATTGCGACATGGCCGCTTCGCGGCGCTGCTCATAACCATTGGTGGCGCGAAAATTGGAAAGAGCATAGATGCTGTCCTCATAGAGCAATTGAAGTTTAATGACGTCATTCCGGCTGGCCTTTTCGAGAAGCGATTCAACGACATCATCGGCCGAGACGGATTGGAGCGTTGTTCCGTTTTGCCGGACAAAAGAAAAATCAGAGGGTTTTACCGTCCAGGACACTAGTGAGCCATTTGTGACGGTGACTTGCACGACGTTAAAGTCCTTGATGTGTGGCGGCAAGAGCGCCATCATGACCGTGATGCCGTTTCGGGTGAGGGCCTCATAATCCAAGCCATGCGATTGAAACTCCATTGGAAGGCTTGGCCCCTCTTTCTTTGCGCCATTTCCTTCAGAGGGCGGCGTGGGCGGCTGCTGCGAGCTGCCCGGCACGCTCGTTAGTATCAGCGCGGCCAGGAAGTTGCGCGTAAACGCGGCGACTCCGCATCCGTTGATAGAAAACATCAGGAGACCCATCCCCATCATAGACGGTGTTGGCGGATTCCTATTTTCTCAATTTAGAAACAGCTTTGGCGGTGATGTACCAGCACAGGACACCGCGAGGCGCCGGCGGAAAATGCTCGAAACTGATTTTCATGAGCCCGCCCTTTTTGAAGTCTACTTGAACATCGGGTGAACCAAGGAGGTAAGCGGCAAGCTGGCTAAAGAGCGGGTTGTGGCCCACCATCATCAAGAACGATTTGTCGCGATGGTCCCGGATTTCATCCCAGACTTGCTGGACGGAAGTACCCGGTTCCAAGGATCTGCTTTTTAGAATATCGCCTTTGTACTTCAGCGTCTTACGGGCCACTTCAGCAGTTTGCAGGGCGCGTTTTAACGGGCTGGAAATGATCAGGTCCAAAGTAACTTTGGCATCACAGGCGGCGGTCAGAACCTGACGGAGCTTGCGCCGGCCCTCCGCGGTCAGAGCACGATT